>CAZVNC010000107.1:0-7486 GCA_964628305.1 uncultured Ideonella sp. | reverse complement strand
CGCCTGCGGCGGCTTCAGCTACGGCGACACGCTCGGCGCGGGCGAGGGCTGGGCACGATCGATCCTCTTCAACTCGCGGCTGCTGGATCAGTTTGCCGCGTTCTTTCAGCGCGGCGACAGCTTCGCGCTAGGCGTCTGCAATGGCTGCCAGATGATGGCCGCGCTGGCCGTCATCATCCCCGGCGCCGCGGCGTGGCCGCGCTTTACGCGCAATCGTAGCGAGCAGTTCGAAGCCCGGCTCTCGATGGTCGAAGTCCTCGACAGCCCGAGCCTCTTCTTTGCCGGCATGGCCGGCAGCCGGATGCCGATCGCCGTCGCGCACGGCGAAGGCTACGCCGACTTCTCGCAGCGCGGCGACGCGCAGGCGGTGCATCGCGCACTGCGCTTCGTCGACAACCACGGCGCGCCAACCGAGACCTATCCGTTCAACCCGAACGGCAGCGCCGGCGGCCTGACCGCGGTGACGACCGCGGACGGGCGATTCACCGCGCTGATGCCGCATCCGGAGCGCGTCATCCGCAACCTGCAGATGAGCTGGACGAGCGGCGATGCGAATGCGCCAAGTCCGTGGGCGCGGATGTTTGCCAACGCGAGGCGCTGGGTAGGGTGAGTCTCGCGCCGGATCGAGGCGACGATCGAGTCCTGAAAGCCCTGCCACGGATCGGTTAACGCCGCGTGTTCATCAGGGTTTATCGGTGTTGCGCGGTAGCACCCTGTCACACCTGACAGTAGCGCGTCGCCCATCGTGTGCGCAGAATCACGCCGACCGCAGCGTACCGTCCAGCGGTAGACGGTCGCCCCTTTCAACCTGCCCCAAGAGCCCGAGCCCATGTCCCCGTTCTTCGCCGACCTCGTGACCCGCACCGACGAGGTGCGGCGCGCCTTCGAGAACCATCCCGCGATCCTCGATGCCGTTGCCCACGGCATGGATATTCAGCGTTATCGCAAGTTCCTGCTCGAGCTATATCACATCGTCTGGCACTTCAACCCGGTTTCCGCTGCCGGCGCGAGTCGCATGCCCGACACCCACCGCCAAGTGCGCTACCACCTCTACGAGCACATGCACGAGGAGTCGGGTCACGAGCAATGGGTGCTCGACGATCTGGACGCGGTCGGCGTCACGGCGCAGGATGCGCGCGCCTACCCGGCAAGCGCCGACACGCTCGCGATGTGCGGCTACAACTACTGGCAGGCCGATCGCGGCAACCCGTGCTCGGTGCTCGGCATGCTCTACGCGCTCGAGGTCATCGCATCGGTCTACGGCGGTACCTTCACCTCGGCGATTCGCGAGTCGCTGCTGCTCGTCGGCGAGCGGGGCACTTCGTTCATCGGCTCGCACGCGACGATGGATGTGGCGCACATGGCGAGCCTGCGCGTCGTCCTCAACACGCTGCATGACGACGCCGCGCGCGACGCAGTGGTCGAATCGACGAACGTCAACTTTCACCTGCTGACGCGCATCTTCGCCGCGGTATGAGCCCCGCCCGGCCGCCCCGGCCCCGAAGGGGTCACATGCGTGCCCCGTGGGCTCATTCCCGCTCGGCGGGACCGGCCGAAGGCCGAAGGGTGCGCCAATGACGGACGCGGCGGGCATTCCGGGGCTGCTCGGGCGGCCGTACAAGTACATCCGGCTCGAATGGAGCTCGGAATTCGGGCTGCTGCGCCTGCGCACCGCGGTGCGGCCGATCCAGTGCTACAGCCTCGCGGTGATGAGCGAGATGCATCAGTTGATCCGCGACATCAACGCCAATCCAGGCCTCATCAAGCACTACGTGATGTCGTCGGACGTGGCCGGCGTCTTCAACTTCGGCGGCGACCTGTCGCTGTTCGTGCTGCTGATCCGCGCCCGCGACCTCGACTCGCTCAAGCTCTACGGACGGCGCTGCGTCGACCTTGTCTGGTGGCTCGAGAACGCGCCCAGCCTGGGCATTCATACCACGGTGCTGGTGCAGGGCGACACGCTCGGCGGCGGGCTCGAATCCGTGCTGCCGTTTCACCGCATCATCTTCGAGCGCAGCGCGCAGGCGGGGTTTCCCGAGGTGCTGTTCAACCTCTACCCGGGCATGGGGGCGTGGAACTTCACGCTGCGCAAGGCGGGCTTCGCGGTCGCCAACGAGATGATCCTTTCGGGGCGCCTGTACAACGCGGATCAACTGTTTCGGCGCGGTCTGGTCGATCTGGTGGTCGATGACGGCGAGGGCGAGGCGGCGATCGAACACGTCGTCACTTCGGTTCATCCGCGACTGCGCGGCACACTCGCCGCGCTGCAGGCACGCCGGCTCGCCGCGCCGATCACCTACGAGTCGCTGATCGCGATCGTCGATCAATGGGGCGAAACCGCGATGGGCCTGACCGACCGCGACCTGCGTCTGATGGAACGTCTGGCGCGGGCGCAAGTGCGCAAGGCAGGCGGCGGCGACGAGGGCGCGGTGGAGGAGATCAAGCGCATGGAACTCGACACCGCCTGGGGCGAGGAGCGCAGCCTCCAGACCGGCTGGGGCGACGAGCGCACCGGGATCACGGAGTGGTCGACGCCGCACTGAGCGCTGCGGCGCGCAGGTGGCGCTCGACCCGGCCGCGTCGGCGCGCCTCCGACGGTCCGACCCCGAGCCAGAAGCTGCGCGCGGGCGCGGCGCCTACAGCCAGCGCGTCAGCATCTCCCTGAGCTTGGCACGCGTGTAGGGCTTGGCGAGGTGATCGTCCATCCCGGCGTCGCTCGCAAGGCGCGTGTCCTCGTCGAAGGCGTTCGCCGTCAACGCGACGATCGGCAGCCGCGGCAGGCCGAACTTCGCTTCGCGCGCCCGGATCTGGCGCGCCGCGGCGTAGCCGTCGAGCACCGGCATCTGGCAGTCCATCAGCACGAGATCGAGCGGATGGGCGCCGATCAGGTCGAGCGCCTGCTGGCCGTCCTCGGCCTGGATCACGTCCAGGCCGAGAGACTCGAGCATCTCGTGCGCGATCAGCATGTTGACCGGGTTGTCCTCGACCAGCAGCACAGTGCCGGACAGGGCGACCGGCCCGTCGAGCCCACCCATCGCCGAGTCGAGGATCACCTGCGGGACCGGTGACGCATCGAGTTCGAGCTCGAGCGTGAAGGCGAAGCGCGAGCCCTTGCCGGCGCTGCTGCGTACTTCGATTTGGCCGCCCATCGCCTCGATGATGCGCTGGCTGATCGCGAGGCCGAGGCCGGTGCCGCCGCGGCGCCGGTTGCGCGAGCTATCGATCTGGTGAAAAGGCTGGAAGAGGTTCTGCGCCGCCTCGGTCGTGATGCCGATGCCACTGTCCTCGACCTCGAAGGTGACGCCGGCGCGGCCGTCCGGCGCGGCGACCGGCGACAGGCGCAAGGTCACGTGGCCGCGCTCGGTGAACTTGATCGCGTTGCCCACCAGGTTGAGCAGCACCTGCTTCAGACGCTGGGCGTCGCCGACGACCCAGTTCGCGACGTCGGGCTCGATCTCGAAGCGCAACTCGAGGCGCTTGCTCTCGGCGTTGGCGCGAAACAGCGCCGCGACCGATGCCGCCAGACTGTGCAGCGCGAGCGGCGCATGCGCGAGGCTGAGCTTGCCGGCCTCGATCTTCGAATGATCGAGTACGTCGTTCAGGATACTCATCAGCGATTCGCCCGACGATGCCGCGGTTCGCACCAGCCGGCGTTGGTTGTTGTCGAGCTGCGAATGGCGCAGCAGGTCGAGCGCGCCGAGCACGCCGTTCATCGGCGTGCGGATTTCGTGACTCATCGTCGCCAGGAACTGCGATTTCGCGACGTTCGCCGCCTCCGCCGACTCCTTGGCCTGCTGCAGCGACGCGTTCGCCGCCTCGGCCGCCTCCTTGGCCTGCTGCAGCGATGCGTTCGCCGCATCGGCCTCGAGACTGTGCCGGATCGCCTGCATCGCGGTGTTCTTGAACTGCGCCGCGCCCCGCAGCACCGTGATGCCGAAGACGACGACGAGCGCGCCCAGCAGCCAGGAGCCGACCGCATTCGTCAACCAGCTCACCAGCGTCAGCGAGCCCACCTGCAGCACGGTCAGGTACAGGAAGGAGCGGCCGACGAGCGTCATGAAGAAGGCCGCCGTCGTGATCGTGCCCAGCAGCACCGTGACGTAGGCGGTTCCCATGTCTCCCTGCAGGCGCGGATAGATCCAGATCGTGCCGATCATCCACACCACACCGGCGAGCACCGAGTTGCCTTCGAACTCGCGCTCGGCGCGCGCGGCGCTCGGATCGGAAAGCGCTGCCGTATCGCCGAAGCGGTTTGCGATCGAGAGCCGCCAGATGCCGACCAGCACGCCGCACGCGACGACGCCCGCGGCGGCCGGGATCTGATC
Organism: uncultured Ideonella sp.; assembly: GCA_964628305.1. GTDB lineage: Bacteria > Pseudomonadota > Gammaproteobacteria > Burkholderiales > Burkholderiaceae_C > CAIKUF01. The sequence continues at coordinate 3,161 of CAZVNC010000107.1, read as the reverse complement.
GACGCTCACCCCGAGATAGGCAACGAACGCCACTGCGAGAAGCTGTAGCAGCACCGTGCGACCGCCGATCCGAAGCGCCAATTGCAGCATCTCGCGCCGCACGGCCGCGTCGATGGTGGAGGTGGTGGGCGTCACTCGGCGAGCATATCGCGTGGGCTGACCGATCGCGCGCTGCGTCGTCTCGAAGCGACGCCCACCGTCCGCGCGCTTGGCTTGCGCTATCGTCAGGCGGTGTCGTCACTGCCCACTCAAGCACCGCGGCGGTTCGATCGGCTGGATGCACTGCGCGGCGGCGCCATCGTCTGGATGGCGGCATTTCACTTCGCGTTCGACCTCAACCACTTCGGACTCGTCGCGCATCAGGATTTCCGCGCCGATCCGCTGTGGACCGTGCAGCGCACCTGCATCGTGAGTCTGTTCATGTTCTGCGCCGGGTTGTCGCAGGCGGTGGCGGCCAGGCAGGGCCTGGGCTGGCCGCGGTTCTGGCGCCGCTGGGCGCAGGTGGCGGGCTGCGCGCTGCTCGTGACGGCCGGGTCGTGGTTCATGTTTCCGCGCACCTACATCACGTTCGGTGTGCTGCATGGCTTGGCGGTGATGTTGATCGTTGCACGCCTGAGCGCTGGCTGGTCGGTCTGGCTCTGGCCGCTCGGTCTGCTCGCGATCACGCTGCCGCATTTCGCGGCGCATCCGTTCTTCGACCCGCCGGGTCTGAGCTGGATCGGGCTCGTCAAGAGGAAGCCGATCACCGAGGACTACGTGCCGCTGCTGCCCTGGCTGGGTGTGATGTGGTGGGGCATGGCGAGCGGGCAATGGTTGCTCGCGAGGCGTCCGCAGATCCTGCAAGGCGCGCTGCCGGCCGCGTTCCGGCCGCTGGCGGCGCTCGGACGCTGGTCGCTAAGCTTCTACATGCTGCACCAGCCGGTTCTGATCGGGCTGCTGATGCTGTGGATGCAGTGGCAACGCCAGGCCTGATGCTGCGGCCCTTTTCCGCAAGCGGCCATGTGCGTGGCTTTTCGTGCGGGCCATCCCAATGCACTACGATCATTCGGATCGCATTCGTTCGTATAGCGCAGGAACCGACTGCTGCGCCGCGGTCAGCCTGGAGGTGGGGCGGGTGGAGGACGTGAACGACCTGAGTTCGAATCAGCGGCGTGACCGCACCCGCGCTTGCGCCGCGACATCAGCAGTGCGCAGGTCTGGCGGGCGCGCCTGCGTTCGGTCGTTCGCCCTCGGCGCGTTGCTGACCGGACTTCTTCTGCCACTGTCCGCACAGCAGACGCCGCAGGCGAACCCGCCGCTTCCTGCAGGCGCGCTGACGCTGTTCGAGAACGTCAGGATCTTCGACGGCAAGGGCAGCGCGCTGTCGGCACCGAGCAACGTCCTTGTCCGAGGCAATCGGATCGAGCGCATCTCCGCCCATTCGATACCACTCGACGGCCAGAGCGTGAGCGTGCGGATCGATGGCGCCGGCCGCACCTTGATGCCGGGATTGATCGACGCGCACTGGCACACGATGCTGGCGCGGCCGTCATTCGCCGGACTGTTGACGGCCGACGTCGGCTACCTCAACCTGCTCGCCGGGGCCGAGGCGGCGGCGACGCTGATGCGCGGCTTCACGACGGTGCGCGACATGGGCGGCCCGTCGTTCGGCCTGAAGCTCGCGATCGACTCGGGCGTCATTCCCGGACCGCGCATCTATCCGTCCGGCGCGATCATCTCGGTGACCAGCGGTCATGGCGACTTCCGCCAACCGTTCGAACTGCCGCGCACGATCGGCAAGCCGCAGTCTCATGGCGAGGAGATCGGCGCAGCGATGATCGCCGACAGTCCCGACGAAGTCCGGGTGCGCGTGCGCGAGCAGCTCATGCTGGGGGCGTCGCAGATCAAGCTCACGGCCGGCGGCGGGGTGGCCTCGCCGCACAGCCCGCTCGACGTGAGCACCTTCACCGAGCCCGAACTGCGTGCCGCCGTCGAGGCCGCCGAAAACTGGGGCACGTATGTCACGGTCCACGCCTACACACCGGCTGCGATCCAGCGCGCCATTGCGGCCGGCGTCAAATGCATCGAGCATGGTCACCTGATGGACGACGCGACCGCCAGACTGATGGCCGAGAAGGGCGTCTGGCTCAGCACCCAGGTGTTCCCGGACGAGATGGCCGACGCCTTCCCGCCCGGATCGTCGCAGCGTGCCAAGGCACACGAGGTCTTCGCCGGCGCGGATCGCGTGCTCGAGTTGGCCAGGAAGTACAAGATCAAGACCGCCTTCGGCACCGACATCCTGTTTTCGCCGGATCTCACGAAGCGACAGGGCGAGCTCCTGACCCTGTGGACCCGCAGGTATACGCCGGCCGAAGCGCTGGCGATCGCGACCGGAACGAATGCGCAACTGCTCGCGCTGTCGGGTCTGCGCAGTCCGTACGAGGGCAAACTCGGCGTCGTCGAGGAGGGCGCGCTCGCCGACCTGCTGCTGGTCGACGGCGATCCGATCGCCGACATCGGACTGCTGGCGGACCCGGCGAAGAACCTCGCCGTCATCATGAAGGACGGCCGCATCGTCAAGGACACGCTTCGCCGTTGAGCCGAGCCGCGTGCCGTGGTTCGCGGCACGGCGGGCAGGACCATCCGGAGCGCCGCCTCCAGCCGCTACCATCGCCGCATGGGCATCCTGTTCGGCTTTCACGCCGTCACCGTACGGCTGAAGACGGCGCCGCGATCGGTGATCGAAGTGCACATCGACGCCACCCGCCGCGACGCGCGCATGCGCGCTTTCGTGCAGCGCGTGCAGGAGGTCGGCGCGACGCTGATCGAAAGCGACGACGCACGGCTGGGCAAGCTGAGCGGCACGGCGCGCCACCAGGGTGTCGTCGCACGGGTCACGGCGCCCGTGCGGTCACATTCGCTCGACGACACGCTCGACGAAGCTGAGGTTGAGGGCCGCGGCCCGGTGTTGCTGCTGGTGCTGGACGGCGTCACCGATCCGCACAACCTCGGCGCCTGCCTGCGGGTTGCCGACGGCGCCGGCGCGCACGCGGTCGTCGCGCCGAAGGACCATGCGGTCGGGCTCAATGCCACCGTCGCCAAGGTGGCGAGCGGCGCGGCCGAAAGCATGCCGTACTTCATGGTGACGAACCTGGCGCGCACACTGGTCGAGCTGAAGGAGC
>CAZVNC010000106.1:0-7552 GCA_964628305.1 uncultured Ideonella sp. | reverse complement strand
CCGCGCTCAACCTCGCCTATGCGCTCGCCGAGGGTCCGGCGGGTGCAAGCGAGGCAGCGACGACCGCGTCGGGCGAGGTCGATATTGCGGCCCTCGTCGCGCGTATCGACCGCGCGCTGGGTGCGGACGGCCAGTTGCTCTGAAAGTGGACCGCAGCCACTGCCTTCTTTGGACACGCGTCTTCGATGCTGCGGCGTAGAATGACTTCGTCCGTTGCGCTCGCGGGAGTTTTATATTTCCTTGAACCGATGCTCTCGCCGAGCTAGGGCTTGGAAAATCGTCCGGCAGGCGTGAACGTCTCGCGTCAGATGATCCCAATGTCGGACTGACCTCGCCCCCCTGGACCCTGGGTTCAGGAATGCGGCTCCCGGTTCGCGACGGACACCTTATCGAGCATGCGCCGGTCGCAGCCCGCGCTCGTTCCGCGCGGCCGATGCCACCGGGCGGCGGTCTTGTGCCACCCGACGATCCAGCACGAACATGGCGCGACGATACTGGTTGATGAAGAGCGAGCCGTCGGAGGTTTCGATCGACGATCTGGCACGCGCGAAGGCGCAGACCGTGCCATGGTTCGGCGTTCGCAACTACCAGGCGCGCAACTTCATGCGCGACGAGATGCGCGTCGGCGACGGCGTGCTCTTCTATCACTCGAGCTGCCCGCAACCGGGCATTGCCGGGATCGCCGAGGTCGCCAGCGCCGCCTACCCGGATGCAACGCAGTTCGATCCGAAGAGCCCTTACTTCGATCCGAAGGCGACGCCGGACGCACCGCGCTGGGTGAACGTCGACGTCAAGCTTTGCGCACGCGAGCGCCTGATCGGGTTGGCCGAACTGCGTGCCGAGCCCGAGCTCGCGCAGATGCGCGTGCTGCAACGCGGCAACCGGCTGTCGATCACGCCGGTCACGAGCGCCGAGTGGCGCATCGTCTGCGAGCACTTGTGGGGGCGTGCGGCCTGACGCCGCAGTTGCGGGGTCAGTCCGGATCGAACCGGATGCTCGCGAGCGTGACGTGATTGCCGCCCCGGCGCCTGGCTTCGGCAAGCGCCGCGGCGGAAGCGCTCAACAACTCGTCCTGTGTATGCGCGGTGTGCGGAAAACTCGACACGCCCATCGATACGGTGAAGCCGAGTTCGGTGCCGTCGAGCATCACGATCTGCGTCGCGCATTGGCGGCGCAGGCCTTCCATGCGCGAATGTGCCGTTGCCAGACCGACGCCCGACAACAGCACCGCGAAGTGATCGTCGTCGACGCGGCATGACGCATCCATCGCCCGCGTGTTGCTGCGCAACAAGCGGCCCAGGGCGTCGAGGATTCTTGCGCGCGCTGCGGCACCGAGCGCAGCCGCCTTGTCGGAGGGCGGATCGAGCGTGATCGAAACGAGGGCGAACTCGCGATGCTCACGCATCGACAAGTCGACCTCGCGTCGCAACTGGTCCTCGAAATGCACGCGTTGGTAGAGCCCGGTCTCTGTGTCGCGCAAATCGCCGTCGACCGACATGCGCTGCCGCGCCTCGCTTTCGCTTTGTTGCGTTTCGATCTGCTCGAGCGCGCGCCGCAACTGCGCATCCTTCTGACGCACTGCCGTCTGCTCGGTCCAGATGCTGCACAAGTAGCGCGGTGCGCCGGCGTCGGCCGGCTCAAGAACGCGCCGGTAGACGCTGAACTCGCGCCGCACGCCGGCCCGCTCGATGCGGTGCTCGCTGATCTGGGCGTCTGCCTGCGCAGCCGCCGATTGATCCGCTGCGCGCAGCGCCGCCCACTGACCGGCCTCCATCAGATCGGCGTCCGCAAGCCCCGAAATCTCGTGTGCCGGTCGCCCCAGCAACTCGGCCATGCCGGCGTTGACATACACGTAGCGCCCACCCGGGATTTCCTTCACTGCCAGCAGCGCATGCGTATGCTCGACGAAGCCCAGCAAAGCGTCACACAGCGTGGTCGGTGCCAGCGCCAGGGACGAAGTGAGCCGCCCCGCGCCATCCGGCGCCGCTTTCGGCTCGAGAAAATCCGATGGGCTCATGTCAATCCTCTCCCTGACATCGCTGCACGCCAGCGAGAAGTCGATCCGGCAACGGACAATCTGTGCGCCCCTGGCAAGCCGCACACACCATATTGGCCGTGTGTCGGCAACAATTCAAGCGAGTTCCCCCGTAAAACGCATGTCACCCCCCCTAACTTGATGATAGCGGCGGGTCGATTTCCTCCCGATGAGCCAAGGCAGATTCGCGCGAGCCCGCATCGGCCAGCGCACGATCGCGGCGCCGACGCGACGCGTCATCACGAACGTGGCGGCGTGACGTGACGATCGAAGTCGACGCCGTCGTCATCGGCGCTGGAGCCGCTGGTCTGATGTGCGCCGGCATCGCCGGGCAGCGCGGTCTGCGCGTGTTGCTGATCGATCATGCGCCGAAGGTTGCCGAAAAGATCCGGATCTCCGGCGGCGGCCGCTGCAACTTCACGAACCGGACAACGACGCCTGCCAACTTCCTGTCGGAGAACCCGGCGTTCTGCCGTTCGGCCCTGGCAGGCTACACGCCGGACGACTTCATCGCCCTCTTGCGCCGGCATCGGATCGGCTGGCATGAGAAGCACAAGGGCCAGTTGTTCTGCGACGAAGGCAGCTCTCGGGTGATCGAGATGCTGCTGCGCGAGTGTGATGCCGGTGGCGTCGTGCGCTGGCAGCCCTGCGACGTGCAGGACATTCGCCCCGCACGCGGCGTGATGGCGCTCGAAACGGCGCGCGGCCCGGTGCGTGCGGCGGCCGTCGTCGTCGCGACCGGCGGCTTGTCGATACCGCAACTTGGCGCGAGCGGCTTCGGCTACGAGCTTGCGCGCCGTTTTGATCACGCCGTCGTCGAGCCAAGACCGGCCCTCGTGCCGCTGTCCTTCGACGCCGCGCAGTGGCAGCCGTTCGCCGCACTCGCCGGCTTGTCCTGCGAAGTGCGCATCGATGCCGGCGTGACGCCGCGCGCCACCTTCACCGATGATCTGCTCTTCACGCACCGCGGCCTGAGCGGCCCCGCGGTGTTGCAGGCGTCGAGCTACTGGCGCAAGGGCGAGCGCTTGCGCATCGAACTCGCCGACGCCGAAGCCTTGCGCACGGCGCTCGTCTCGGCCAAGGCCTCTTCGCGTCGAACCTGCGGCAATGAACTGGCGCAGTACCTACCACAGCGCCTTGCGCAGACTTGGTTGCGGCTGGCCGGAATCGACAGCGCGACACCGATCTGCGAGCTGCGCGACAGGGACATCGGCCGCCTTGCAGAGGACCTGTCGCGCTGGGAACCGATACCTTGCGGCAGCGAGGGCTGGCGCAAAGCCGAAGTGACTGCGGGCGGCGTCGATACGCGCGAACTCAGTTCGCGAACGATGGAGAGCCGCCGTGTGCCGGGCCTGTACTTCATTGGCGAGGTGGTCGACGTCACCGGCTGGCTCGGTGGGTTCAACTTCCAGTGGGCCTGGGCGAGCGCCGCGGCGTGTGCGCGTTCGCTCGTGCACAAAGCCTCGAGAAGCGTCCCGCATCCGGGCTGATTCCACCGTCTCCAGCACCGGGGCACCGACGCGCCCGTCGCGGCGGTACAACGGCGAAGTGCTGGCACAGCTATAATTCCATCCTTTGCTGCCGTTGTCGGCCGGCGGGTGGGTACGTTGCAAGGCGTCGAACACATCCTGCAGTCGATGCCGCCGGGTCGCACCTCCACCCTTCAAACTGAATATTCGATGACTACAGTTCGCGTCAAGGAAAACGAACCATTCGACGTCGCCCTGCGCCGTTTCAAGCGCACGATCGAAAAGCTGGGGCTGCTGACCGACCTGCGTGCCCGCGAGTTCTACGAGAAGCCCACCGCCGAGCGCAAGCGCAAGAAGGCTGCCGCGGTGAAGCGGCACTTCAAGCGCATCCGCAGCATGCAATTGCCCAAGCGCATGTACTGACGGCCTGCGCGCGGCGCCGTCCAGTCTTCATCGAAGCCCGCGACGGCATGCCTCGCGGGCTTTTGCCTTTCTCGAACGACTTCCGCCAAACATCTGCCATGAGCCTGAAGGATCGCATCACCGACGACATGAAAAGCGCGATGCGCGCACGTGAAGCGGATCGCTTGCTCGCCATTCGCGGCGTGCTCGCGGCCATCAAGCAGCGCGAGGTCGACGAACGCATCAGCCTCGACGACGAGGCAGTGACGTCGATCGTCGATCGGCTGATCAAGCAGCGCAAGGACTCGATCGCCCAGTTCAGCGCCGGCGGGCGCCCCGACCTGGTGGCCAAGGAGACCGCCGAGCTTCAGGTGCTCGAGGCTTATCTGCCGGCGCGCATGGGTGCGGACGAGATCGCAGGCGAAGTCGCCGCGATCATTGCTGCGCTCGGCGCCGAACTGGGGCGGCCGCCGGGCTCGGCCGACATGGGCCGGTTGATGGCCGCGGCGAAAAGCCGGTTCGCCGGCAAGGCCGACATGGCGAGCGTGTCGGCTGCCGTGAAGAAGGCGCTCGGGGCATAGCGCCTGATACCGGGAACCACGTCCATGACCACAGTCGGCGCCCACTCCCTGCGGCAAGTCGGCCCTGAATTAAGCGTCGCCGGCCAGCTCGATCCCGCTGCAATGGCCTGGGCGGCGAGCCTGGGATTTCGAAGCGTGATCAACAACCGGCCCGACTTCGAGGCCGGCCCCGAGCAACCGACGAACAGCGCGATGGCGGCCGCTGCGGCCGCCGCGGGTCTGAAATACGCCTACCTTCCGGTCGCACCGGCCTATCAGAGCCCGCAGGAAATCGCCCGCATGGCCGAGTTGGTGGCGACATTGCCGAAGCCGATCCTTGCCTTCTGCCGATCAGGGGCGCGCTCGGGCAAGCTCTACCAGGCAAGCCAGCAGCGCTGAACCGCCCCACGGACGATCGGGAGATCGCTGGCGCGACCTCCTGCGCTCACGCGCCGCCTACATGCGCTCGATAAGCGCGTAGGCCGAGTGGTTGTGTATCGACTCGAAGTTTTCGACTTCGACGCTGTAGCGTCCGATCCTCGGGTCGGCGTTCAGCCGCAGCGCGACATCGCGCACCAGGTCTTCGACGAATTTCGGGTTCTCGTAGGCGTGCTCGGTGACCCACTTCTCATCGGCGCGCTTGAGCATCGGCCAGATCTCGGATGACGCGCTGTCCTCCGCGAAGCGCACCAGCTCGGTCCACATCAGGTTCTTCAACACCTCGACGCGGATCGTCACGTGGGTGCGCTGGTTGTGTGCGCCGTAGTCGGATATCTCTTTCGAGCACGGGCAAAGGCTCTTCACCGGAACGACGACCTCGGCCCACACGGTCGTGGCCGACCGATTCGCTTCGGCGATCCAGCGGCCCTGATAGTCGAGCAGGCTCTCGACGCCAGATACCGGCGCGCGCTTGCGCACAAAGAACGGAAAGCTCGCCTCGATGCGGCCTTCGGCAGCGTGCAGACGCTCGAGCATCACCGCCCCCGACTTGGCAAGGGTCGTGGCGTCCATCGGAGCGTCGAGCGCATCGAGCCAGGCGACGAAGCGCGACATGTGGGTGCCCTTTTGCTCCGCGGGCAACGCAACGTCGAGCGACCAGAGCGCGACCGTCGCCTGCACCCCGGTGCCGATGCGCAACTGCAGCGGGTAGCGGACGCGCTTGATGCCGACCCGCTGGATCGCGAGGTGCCGCTCGTCGCGCCCGCTCTGGGTGTCGGGGATGTGGAGCGTGTCTTGGGTGTGGGTAGGCGATTTCAACGAAGGCTTCCAAAAACCGCGGGCCGGCTCGAGCGGGGGCGAAATCCTGCCGATGCGACGCCGGTCCCGTGAGGCGCCAGACGAAGGCAGCCGAGCGCGCAACCCGCATCCATTATCCGAACAATGCGTACCCCCTGGCCGCGTCAGCCCGCGGCGGCCGGGTACACCAACTGTAGCTTGGCGGCAAAACGCTGCAGGATCGAGCGCTCGATGCCGGCGGCGTCGAGCCCGCACATCGCAAGCAGCTTGGCCGGCTCGCCATGCTCGACGAATGTGTCAGGCAGGCCGAGCACGAGCACCGGCGTCGCAATCGATGCGGCCTGCAGCGCTTCGAGCACCGCGCTGCCGGCGCCCCCCATCGTGCAGCCCTCCTCGACCGTGACGATCGCGTCGTGCGTGCGCGCGAGCGCCGTCACGAGCTCGACATCGAGCGGTTTCACGAAGCGCATGTTGGCGACCGTCGCATCGAGCCGTTGCGCCGCCTCGAGCGCCGGGTAGAGCAGCGTGCCGAACGCAAGAATCGCGATCCGCTGGCCGCGGCTCCTTGTCTCGCGCCGGAGTTCGCCTTTGCCGAACGGCAGGTCCTTCAGCACCGGCTGCACCTCGGCGCCGACGCCCGCCCCGCGCGGATAGCGCACCGCGGTCGGATGGTCTTGCCTGAACGCCGTTGTCAGCAGTTGCCGGCACTCGTTCTCGTCTGCCGGCGCCATCACGCTCATGTTCGGGATGCAGCGCAGATAGGCAATGTCGTAGGCGCCGGCGTGCGTCGGCCCGTCGGCGCCGACGATGCCGGCGCGATCGAGGGCGAAGACGACGGGCAGGTTTTGCAGCGCCACGTCGTGGATGAGTTGATCGTAGGCACGCTGCAGGAAAGTCGAATAGATCGCAACAACCGGCTTGAGCCCCTCGCAGGCGAGGCCCGCGGCGAACGTCACCGCATGCTGCTCGGCGATGCCCACGTCGTGATAGCGCAGCGGAAAGCGTCGTTCGAACTCGACCATGCCCGATCCTTCGCGCATCGCCGGCGTGATGCCGACCAGCCGCTCGTCGGTCGCCGCCATGTCGCACAGCCAGTTGCCGAAGACCTGAGAGAAGGTCGGCTTGCCGGGTGCCGCCTTGGCGAAGCCCTCGGCCGGATCGAACTTGCCGGAGGCGAAGTGATAGCGCACCGGCTCCGCCTCGGCGAGCTTGTAGCCGTAGCCCTTCTTCGTCACGACGTGCAGGAACTGCGGGCCCCGCAACTGGCGCAGATTCTCCAGCGTCGGGATCAGCGCGTCGAGATCGTGGCCGTCGATCGGGCCGACGTAGTTGAAGCCGAACTCCTCGAAGATCGTCCCCGGCACGACCATGCCCTTGGCATGCTCCTCGAAGCGGCGCACGAGTTCGAACAGCGGCGGCGCATGCTGAAGCACCGTCTTCGCGGTGTCGCGCGCGGCGGCGTAAAAGCGGCCCGACATCAGCCGCGCGAGGTGGCCGTTCAACGCGCCGACCGGCGGCGAGATCGACATGTCGTTGTCGTTCAGGATCACGAGCATGTCAGCGTGCGACACGCCGGCATTGTTGAGCGCCTCGAACGCCATGCCCGCGCTCATCGCGCCGTCGCCGATGATCGCCACCGCGTTGCGATGCTCGCCCTTCAGGCGCGAGGCGACGGCCATGCCGAGCGCGGCCGAGATCGAGGTCGACGAATGCGCCGTGCCGAAGGTGTCGTATTCGCTTTCGTCGCGGCGCGGAAAGCCGCTGATGCCGCCCAGTTGGCGCAGCCCCGCCATCTGGCCGCGCCGGCCGGTGAGGATCTTGTGCGGATAGGTCTGGTGGCCCACGTCCCA
>CAZVNC010000105.1:1886-7556 GCA_964628305.1 uncultured Ideonella sp. | reverse complement strand
GAACTGCACGTTCGATTCGGGGTCGAGCACGCCCCGGCGCCACAGGCCCCAGGTGTCCTTCGTGCGTTCGCGCACCGCCTTGCCGCGCTCGAGGACGATCGGCCGCAGGCCCATCTGGGCGAGGATCAACGCCGCGAAGATGCCGCACGGCCCGAAGCCGATGACGACCGGGCGCGCACCGTCCTCGTCCGCACGCCAATCGGCCGGCGCATGGCCGACGAAGCGATACGCGGTGTCGGGCGCGGGCCGGACATGCGCATCAGCGGCGCAGCGTTCGCGAACGGCATCCTCGTCGCGCAGCTCGCAGTCGACGGTGTAGATGAGCTGGATCGCGCGCTTGTTGCGCGCGTCGTAGCTGCGCCTGAAGACCGTGAACGCGAGCAGTTCGGCGTCCGCCACGCCGAGGCGGGCAACGATCGCCGCGCGCAGCGCCGCTGCCGCGTGGTCCAGCGGCAGGCGCAGTTCGGTGATGCGCAGCATGGCGTCGGCTATCGTGCGCGGGAAGGCGTGCCGCGCCGCGGGTCGGCCACCAGCGACGCCTGGGGCCGCTCAGCGCAGGCTCAGCCGCCCTTCTTCGAGCGCTTGCCGGGGTTCTTCTTGCTGCGCGTGGCGACGCCGCGCTCAAGGCTGACGCGCTGGCCCTTGCGGCTGGTGCGCGTCACGCCGGTCGGCGCTGGCGGTTGCGGGGTGGCGCGGCGATCCGCTTCGGTCTTTATCTTGTTTCCCACGAGGGACTCCGTCGAGGTTGGTTCGTCAACCCGCGATTAGGCCACAAGGCGGCAAGGATCAGTCGAAGCGCTCGTCCGGCCGCAGATAGCGCCATTGGCCCGATGGCAGGTCGCCGAGCTTCACCTTCCCGATGCGCACGCGCTTCAGGCCCGTCACCTTCAGGCCGACCGCCTCGCACATGCGGCGGATCTGGCGCTTGCGACCCTCGCGCAGCACGAAGCGAAGCTGGTCGTCGTTGATCCATTCGACGTTCGCCGGGCGCAGCGCGACGCCATCGAGCTCGAGCCCGTGTTTCAGCAGCCGGAGCTTTTCGTCCGGCAGCCGCCCTGCGGCGCCCGGCTCGGTGCGCACCAGGTACTCCTTCTCGACCTCCGAGTCGTCGCCGATCAACTGCCGGGCGATGCGCCCGTCCTGGGTGAAGACGAGCAGGCCGACCGAATCGATGTCGAGCCGCCCGGCGGGCGCGATGCCGCGCAGGTGTTCGGGCAGGAAGCGGATGCCCGAGCGGTCCTCGCGCCACTGCGACTGCGGCTTGACGAGTGCGATCGCCGGCTCGTAGCCGTCCTCGGCCTGGCCGCTGACCCAGCCGACCGGCTTGTTGAGCAGCACCGTCACGCGCTGCGCCTGCTGGTGCCGCGCGCGGGCGTCGATCGTGATGTGCTGACCGGGCAGCACGCGCGAGCCGAGTTCGGAAACCACGCGCCCGTCGACGCGCACCCAGCCTTTCGGGATCCACTCGTCGGCCTCGCGGCGCGACGCCAGGCCGAGCTCGCTCATGCGCTTGGACAGGCGCATGCTGGCGTCGTGTGCGGGCGCGGCCGGCGCCCCGCGTTGCGCCTGCGGGGCGTCGCGACGCGGCGTCTCGAAGGTCATCTTCTTGTGCTGCGCCGGTCGATCATTCGAGCCGCGGGCGGTGCGTGTCTTCGCGGGCGCCGGTCGCGCGGCGCGCGGACGATCCGTGCTTTCGGCGCTGCGCTTGGGGCTGGCGCGTGTCGCGTCGGCGCGTTGGCTTTGTGCCGGCTGCGCGCTGGGCCTGCGCTCGTGTTCTGCCTGCGCGAGCGTCGGGCGCGGGCGGCGCGCGCCGCTGCGCGCGGGAGCGCGTTCCTTCGGCCCCTTCGCGGGCGGCGTGTTCCTGAGTTTGAGGGTGCCCATGGTGAATGTGCGCTCGGCGTTCGCCGATTGAACCACGCCGGGCGTTGGCCCGGGCGCGCCTACAGCGCCGGACCGAACAGCTCGCGCAGCGCCTGCGCGTACTGCGCCTGGCCAAGCGCGTTCGCATTGTGATGCGATCCGCCCTCGACGAGCACGAAGCGTTTGGGCGCGGGCGCCTGCTCGTAGAGCGCGCGGCCGAGTCGGGAGGGAATCAGGCTGTCATCGCTGCCGTGGACGACGAGCACCGGCACGCGCACCTTGCCGATCCGGCTCGCGGCGTCGAAGCGCTGCGTGATGAGGCCCGTCAGCGGCAGCCAGCCCCAGCGCATGCTCTCGAAGACCGCCGGGATCGACGTGAAGCTGCCCTCGACGATCAGGCCGCTTGCGTCGTCCACCTGCGACGCCAACTCGACCGCGATCGCGCTGCCGAGCGAGTGGCCGAAGATGTAGCGGCGCTGCGCCGGATGCTCGCGCGCGATCCAGTCCCACGCGACCTTTGCGTCCTCGTAGGCGCTCGCTTCCGACGGCAGTACATCGGCGCCGCTGCTCTTGCCAAAGCCGCGGTAGTCGATCGCGAGCACCGAAAAGCCCTGCGCCGCCATGCGCCGCACGCGCGGTGCGCTGCCGGTCACGTCCCAGCGCGCGCCGTGCAGATAAAGCAGCACCGGGGCGTCCGGGTTGTCGTTCGCGAGCCAGAGCGCGTGCAGGCGCGCCGGCTTGTCGTCCTCTTGCGGGTCGAAGGCGATCCACACCGGCGTCATGCCCTCGGCCGCCTGCGCGCCGGCCCACCAGGTGTCCTTCGCGGGCTGGAAGATCAGGCGCCGCTGTTCATGCTCGAGCGTCGCGCAGCCGCCGAGCGCGAGCGCGGCGAGCAGGGCGGTGGCAAACCAGCGGCGGGGGGAGGCGATTTTCGGCATCGTCTGCTGACCTGAATTCTGGCTCCGAGTTCAACCGCGAATCTGCGACGCGCTCAACCGCGGGGGTGGTGCGCCGCGTGCAGTGCGCGCAGCCGCTCGCGCGCGACGTGGGTGTAGATCTGGGTCGTCGAGATGTCGGCGTGGCCGAGCAGCATCTGGACGACGCGCAGGTCGGCGCCGTGATTGAGCAGATGCGTCGCGAACGCATGGCGCAGCGTGTGCGGCGACAGCGGCGCCGCGATGTCCGCCGCCCGCGCGTGCTTCTTGATCAGCAGCCAGAACGCCTGGCGCGACATGCCCTGGCCGCGCGCGGTGACGAACAACGCGTCGCAGTTGCGGCGGCCGAGGATCTGCGCGCGCGCCCCGCCCATGTACCTCGCGAGCCAGCCGCGCGCCTCCTCGCCGAACGGCACGAGGCGCTCCTTCGCCCCCTTGCCGGTGACGTGCAGCGCGCCGTCCGAGAGGCCGACGTGCACGCTCTTCAGGCCGACGATCTCGCTCACGCGCAGACCGCTCGCATACATCAGCTCGAGCATCGCGCGGTCGCGCAAGCCAAGCGGCGTCTCGACATCAGGAGCGCCGAGCAGCGCTTCGACCTGCGCTTCGGACAGCGTCTTGGGCACGCGCATCGGTTGCCGCGCCGAGAGCAGGCGCAGGGTCGGGTCGCTGTTCACGCGGTGCTCGCGCAGCGCCCAGCGGAAGTAGCGCTTGAAGACGCTCAGCCGCCGGTTCGCGGTGCTCGCGCGGCTCGCACCGTGGCGTGCGACGCCATGCGCCTGCAGATCGCTCTCGCTGCTTTCGTCGAGTGCGCGGCCGTGCGCCGCCGCGAGCCATTGCGCGTAGAGCGTCAGATCGCGCCGGTACGCGCTGAGCGTGTTCGCGCTCAGGCCGTCCTCGATCCACAGCGCGTCGGCGAAGCGGTCGATGGCCTCCAGGCTGGTCTCGATCGCGGTCACTGCGTCCTCCTCGTTCGCCCGGCTGCCGGCGTACGGCGCCGCGCCGGCCGCACTGGCGCGCAGCATACCCGGATGCGCCGAAGCCGCATGCTGCGCCGCAGTGCGCCGGTCCGCGCTGGCACACTCGCCGCATGGACAACACGCTGTTGCTCGTCCCCGACTTCCTGCTCATCCTGATCGGCTTCGTGCTGTGCCGCTACACCGCGCTCGACCGCGGCCCGTGGGACGGCGTCGAGCGTCTCGTCTACTACGTGCTGTTTCCGGTGCTGCTGTTCAACTCGATCGTCAAGACGCCGCTCGATCCGGGCGCGGCGATCGACGTCGTGCTCTGCGGCTGGGCGATCACGCTCGTCGGGGTGGCGCTGGCCTATGCGCTGCGCTTGTGGCCGAAGGTCGACGCGCGGCTGCATGCGTCCGGCGCGCAGACCGCGTTTCGCTTCAACTCGTTCATCGGCTTCGCGCTCGCCGAGCGGATCGGCGGCCCGCAGGGCGTCGCCGTCGTCGCGCTGCTGATCGCGGTCTGCGTGCCGGTGTGCAACCTGGCGGCGGTCTGGCCGCTCGCGCGCCACGGCGGGCAGACCTTCGGCCGCGAGATCGTGCGCAATCCGCTCATCATCAGCACCGTCGCCGGGCTGGCGGCGAACGTCGCCGGCCTGCACTGGCCGGAGCCGGTCGCGACCGCGTTGCAGCGCATCGGGCTGGCCGCGCTGCCGCTCGGGCTGATGGCGGTCGGCGCCGGGCTGCGGATGGGCGAGTTGCGGGCGGCGCCGTGGCTCGCGACGGCGCTGCTCGCGATCCGCCACGCGGCGCTGCCGCTCGTCGCGATCGCGATCACCGCGCTGCTTGCGCTGTCGCCGATGCAGCGCGCCGTCGTCGTCGCCTTCGCCAGCCTGCCGACCTCGTCGGCGTCGTACGTGCTGGCCGCGCGCATGGGCGGCAACGGCCCGTTCGTCGCCGGGATCGTGATGGTGTCGACCGTCCTGTGCGTCGTCACGATCCCGCTGTGGATGGCGGTGCTGGCGATGCTGCCGTGAGCTTGCTTGTTGGTTTCGATGCCGATCGACTCGTTCAGCCCGGTGCCAGCCGCAGCGCCATCACGCCGCCGGCGATGCAGATCGTTCCGGCCGCGCGCCGCAGGCCGAAGCGCTCCTTCAGCAAGACGGTGCCGAGCAGAACCGCGAACAGCACCGAGGTCTCGCGCAGCGCGGCGACCGCGGCGACCGGCGCGCGCGTCATCGCCCACAGCGCGATGCCGTAGGCGCCGAGCGAAGCGCCGGTGCCGAGCAGCGCGAGCGGCCAGCGCTGGCGCATGTGGGCCCAGGCGGCCGGCCGCCCGGCCTTGCCGCGGCGGTGCATCACGAGCGCGAAGTAGGGCAGGCCGTCGAGCATGAACAGCAGCGCGACGTACTGCAGCGCATTGCCGCTCGCGCGCACGCCGATGCCGTCGACGATCGTGTAGGCGGCGATGATGCAGGCGTTGAGCAGCGCGAACTGCAGCGCCCGCCGGTGGTTGCCGCCCCGCGCCGAAGGCGACAGCCCGACCAGCAGCACGCCGCCGCTGATGCCGGCCACGCCGAGCCAGGTCGCCAGCGTGATCGACTCGTCGATGATCGCGCCGCCGCTGGCGAAGAGGGCGAGTGCGACCAGCAGCGGCCCGCCGCCGCGCATGATCGGATAGGTCAGCCCGAGGTCGCCGTGGCGGTACGCGCCGGCGAGCGCGATGTAGTAGCCGAGGTGGACGACGAGCGACGCCGCGAGCCACGGCAGCGCCTGCGCGCGCGGCAGGCCGGCGATCAGCACCAGCGCGGCGCCCACCGCGCAGCCCATGACGTGGATCAGCGCGGTGTCGAGCGCCTTGTCGCGGCCCGCCTTGATGAGCGCGTGGTGTACTGCCGCAACGCCCAAGAGGCTCGGAA
>CAZVNC010000105.1:0-1876 GCA_964628305.1 uncultured Ideonella sp. | reverse complement strand
GATAGGCCAGGTCAGCGTCAATCGTCGAGCGGCATGGGCTGCGTCGCGCCGCGCACTCGACTTTCCTCGAAGCGCACGCCCTGCTTCAGGCGCGTCGGCGAGAGCGCGCCGGCCTGCTCGAGGATCGGATAGGCGATCGCGCAGATGTGCGAGTTGATGCGCTTCAAGTCGCTGATGAGGTCGATGTGCAGCGCGCTCGTCTCGAGGCTCTGCATCGAGTTCTCGGCCAGGCGCGCGAGGTGCGCGTTCGCGTAGTCGCGCTCGAGATCGCGAAAGATCGCCTTCTCCTGCAGCAGCTTTTGCGCGTCGCGCACGTGGCCGTCGAGGAACACGCTCATCGCGAGGCGCAGGTTGGCCATCAGGCGTCCGTGCAGATCGGCGACTTCGGCCATGCCGGCGTCCGAGAGGCGTCTGCCGCGGCGGATGGCCTTGTCTTCGACCTCCTGGATGACGCGTTCGATGATGTCGGCGATCTGCTCCATGTTGATCACGAACGAGATGATGTCGGCCCAGCGGCTGCCTTCGCGCTCCGAGAGCGCGCCGCGCGAGATCTTCGTCAAGTAGATCTTGATCGAGCCGTAGAGCTGATCGACGGCGTCGTCGAGCGCGCGCAACTGCTGGGCGAGCGCGAGGTCGCCGGTGCGGATCACGGTCAGCATGCCGCGCAGCATGGTCTCGACGATGTCGGCCTGGTGCAGCGCTTCGCGCGCCGCGCACGAGATCGCGAGCGACGGCGTGTCGAGCGCGACCGGATCGAGGTGGTTCGGCCGCTCGGTGGGCGGCGCTGCGGGTTCGCGCAACCAGCGCTCGACGAGCCGCGCGATGGACGGCGTGAGGCCGATGAAGACGACGGCGAGCGCGATGTTGAACAGCAGGTGAAAGGTGACGACTTGCGTGTGCAGCGGCATCGACAGCGTCTCGCGCCAGGTGCCGATGAAAGGCATGAGCGGAATGATCGCGGTGATGCCGAGCATCCGGAACAGCAGGTTGCCGAGCGGAACGCGGCGCGCGGTGGCGCTCGAACTGGCGGTCGCGATCAGCGCGAGCAGGCCGCTTCCGAGGTTCGCGCCGAGCACCAGACCGAGCGCGACCGGCATCGGCAACAGGCCGGAGGCGGCAAGTGCCGCGATCAGCAGCACGATCGCGAGTCCCGAGTAGGCCATCACCGTCAGCACGGTGCCGACGACGATCTCGAGCATCAAGTCGTTGGGCATCGCCAGCAGCAGCGCCTGGACCTCCGGCGACGCGGTGAGCGGCTTGGTCGCGTTGACGATCAACTGCAGTGCGAGCGTGATCAGGCCGAGCCCGATCGCGATCCGCCCGAGGCGGCCGGCGGTCGTGCTTTCGCGCAGCGTGTAGACGACGACGCCGCCGAAGATCAGTGCCGGCGACAGCCACGACAGATCGAACGAGAAGACGACCGTCATCAG
The DNA here is from genome assembly GCA_964628305.1 of uncultured Ideonella sp. Taxonomy (GTDB): domain Bacteria; phylum Pseudomonadota; class Gammaproteobacteria; order Burkholderiales; family Burkholderiaceae_C; genus CAIKUF01. The sequence goes on along the minus strand of CAZVNC010000105.1, from coordinate 446 downwards.
CGCCGAACCGACATCGGCGCCCAGCATCACGGCGAGCGCCGGGGCGGTCGCGATGAGGGCGTGATCGACGAACGAGGCGACGATCAGGCCGGTCGCGGTGCTCGACTGCACGAGGCACGTCACGCCCATGCCGGCGGCGGCGGCGGCGAAGCGGTTGCGCGTGCTTGCGGCGAGCACTTCGCGCAGCTTCTCGCCGAACACGCGCAGCATGCCGGAGCGCACGATCTGTGTACCCCACACCAGCAGTGCGATGGCGGAGAGAAGGTTGAGCAGGTGAGTCACGATGTGCCGTCGATCATAGCCACGACAGCGAATCGGTCCCGGCGCCGGCAAAGCGCGTCTTCGCGTTCGGCATGCGGGCCTCGATCACCGTCAAGCTGCACGCAGCGGCTGCGCTGAACTCCGACTATCGGCCTCGGGTTCGGTCGGCACCGTCGTGAGCCGAC
>CAZVNC010000104.1:0-7558 GCA_964628305.1 uncultured Ideonella sp. | reverse complement strand
GGCCTGCAGCGCGTGCCGATCTTTCGCTTCGGCATCGCGCCGAACAAGCTGATGGACTACATGATGGGTGGCTGCGCCGTGTTGTGTGCGATCGAAGCCGGCAACGACCCGGTCGCTGAAGCCGGTTGCGGCATCACGGTTGAGCCCGAGTCCGCACCCGCGATCGCCGACGGCCTGCGCCGGCTGGCCGCGCTCTCGCCTGCCGAGCGCCGGGCGATGGGCGCGCGCGGGCGCGCGTACGTGCAGCGCCATCACGACTGGCCGGTGCTCGCGCGGCGCTTCGTCGAGGCCGTCTCGTGAGCGAACGGTGGACCGAGGCCGACGCGGTGCGCGAACGCTACGCGCGGCGGCCGGACGCGGCGCACGACGCGCGCTACCGGATGCTCAACCCGGCCGTCTGGCAGGCGGTGCAGGAGCGCCAGCGCGCGCTGCTGCGCCTCTTCATGCGCGCTGGCGCGAACGACCTCGCGCGGCTGCGCCTGCTCGAGGTCGGCTGCGGCGCGGGCGGCAACCTGCTCGAACTGCTGCGCTTCGGTTTCGCGCCGCAGCATCTGTGCGCCATCGAACTGCTGCCCGAGCGCTGCGAGCAAGCGCGCGCGGTGCTGCCGGCGGCGCTCGCGCTGATCGAGGGCGACGCGCTCGCGGCCGACATCGCCCCCGCGTCGCAGGACATCGTCTACGCCTCGACCGTCTTCTCGTCGCTGCTCGACGACGCCTTCCAGCAGCGCCTGGCCGATGCGATGTGGCGCTGGACGAAGCCCGGCGGCGCGGTGCTGTGGTACGACTTCACGGTCGACAACCCGCGCAATCCGGACGTGCGCGGCGTGCCGCTCGCGCGCCTGCGCGATCTCTTCCCGCACGGCCGGTTCGATTCGCTGCGCGTGACGCTCGCGCCGCCGATCGCACGCCGGGTGTGCCGGCTGCATCCGGCGTTCTACACCGTGCTGAACGCCGTGCCGCTGCTGCGCACGCACCGGCTGGCGTGGATCGGCAAGCGATGACTGCGGGATGGTCGGCGGCACTTCCGCCGCTGGCACGCGCGCCCGCGCGTTGGGCTGCGTTGGGCCAGCGAGAGGAGGTCCGGATTTGTCGCGGCAGACGGCACGATCCGTCCCCGGATACAATTGCATCACTGCATCATGGCATCTGACGGGTGCAGGGAAGGGAGGCCGTTGTGCGAACCACAATCGATATCGATGACGATCTGCTCAGGGCGGCGAAGGAGCTAGCGCGCCGCGAAGGAGCGACTGCCGGCCAGGTGGTGTCGCGTCTGCTGCGCGGCGCACTGACGGGTGGAGCCGCCTCTGGATCGGCGGCGCCGACGCGGCCGAAGGGCGTCGCGGGGTTCGTTCCGTTTCCGGCCAAGCCCGGTGTCGTCGTGACGAACGAGCAGGTCAATGCCCTGCGCGACGCACAGGGCATCTGAGTTGCGTGCCCTGCTCGACGTCAACGTACTGGTGGCCCTGCTCGACGCCAGCCATCTGCACCACCGCTCCGCGACCGACTGGCTCGCCGCGCACGCCGAGGCAGGCTGGGCATCGTGCCCGCTGACCCAAAACGGCTGCCTGCGCATCCTGTCAATGCCGAGCTACCCCAACGCACAGCCGCCGGCGGCGGTGGCCGAACGTGTGGCGCTTGCGCTGGCGGGCGAATACCACGAGTTCTGGCCCGACTCGGTGAGCCTGCTCGAGACAGGACGTGTGCGCTGGGATCGCGTGCTTGGTTCGCGGCAGGTCACCGACGCCTACCTGCTGGCACTCGCGGTGTCGCGCGGTGGCAGGCTCGTGACCTTCGATCGCGGAATTCCGCTCGGCGCAGTGCCCGGAGCGGAGCAGCAACATCTGCTGACCTTGGACTGAACGCAGACTGCGATCATGAACCAGGCGCCACGACCGTTCCTCCCCTTCGCATTGCCCGAAATCGGCGACGAAGAGATCGCCGAGGTCGTCGACACGCTGCGCTCGGGCTGGATCACGACCGGGCCGAAGGCGCGGCGCTTCGAGCAGGCGTTCGTCGAGCATCTCGGCGATCCGTCGCTCGAGGCGATCGCCGTCAATTCGGCGACCGCGGGCCTGCATCTCGCGCTCGAGGCGCTCGGCATCGGGCCGGGCGACGAGGTCATCACGACGACGCTCACCTTCACGTCGACGGCCGAGGTGGTGCGCTACCTCGGCGCCGACGTGGTGCTGGTCGACATTGACCCGCTGACGCTGAACATCGACCCGAAGGCGATCGAGGCGGCGATCACGCCGCGCACGAAGGCTGTTCTGCCGGTGCACTACGCCGGGCTCGCGGCCGACATGGGCGCGATCTTCGACATCGCGCGCCGCCATGGATTGAAGGTCGTCGAGGACGCGGCGCACGCGCTGCCCGCGACCTGCGGCGGCGCGCTCGTCGGCACGCTCGGCAGTGACGCCTGCGTCTTCAGCTTCTACGCCAACAAGACCATGACCACCGGCGAGGGCGGCATGCTCGTCACGCGCGATGCGGCGCTCGCGAAGCGCGCCAAGGTGATGCGCCTGCACGGCATGAGCCGCGACGCGTTCGACCGCTACTCGTCGACGGTTCCGAGCTGGGCCTACGAGATCGTCGCCCCCGGCTTCAAGTACAACCTGACCGACATCGCCGCCGCGCTCGGGCTGCATCAGTTGAAGCGGCTCGAAGGCTTTGCGCAGCGGCGCGCAGCGATCGCCGCGCGCTACGACGAAGCATTCGCCGATCTGCCGCTCGTCAGGCCGCCGCATCCCGCGCCGGGCGAGGGCCATGCCTGGCATCTGTACGTCGTGCGCCTGTCGGAGGCCGCGCCACTCGCGCGCGACCGCTTCATCGAGCGGCTGTTCGAGGCCGGCATAGGCTGCAGCGTGCACTTCATCCCGCTCCATCTGCACCCGTACTGGCGCGACCGCTACGCGTTGCGACCGGAGCAGTTTCCGCACGCCCAGCACGCCTACGAGAAGATGATGACGCTGCCGCTCTACACGCGGATGAGCGACGCCGATGTGGAGCGCGTGATCGATACCGTGCGCCGGCTGCTAAAGCCGGTGTGAGCCGCGCCCGATGGCCAAGCGCGCGTTCGACATCGTGGTGGCAGGACTCGGCCTGCTGCTCCTGTCGCCGCTGCTCGTTGCGCTCGGCCTGTGGGTGCGGCTCGACTCGCCCGGGCCGGCGCTCTTTCGGCAGGAGCGCGTCGGCCGCTTCGGCCGCACCTTTCGCATCCACAAGTTTCGCACCATGGTGGATGGCGCGCCGGCCCTCGGGCCGCAGATCACGGTCGGCGCCGATGCCCGCATCACGCGCGCCGGCGCCTGGCTGCGCGCGCGCAAGTTGGACGAGCTGCCGCAGTTGATCGACGTCCTGGCCGGAAGCATGAGCCTGGTCGGCCCGCGGCCCGAAGTGCCGCGTTACGTCGCGCTCTATCCGGCCGCGTTGCGCGACAGGGTGCTGTCGGTGCGGCCCGGCATCACCGACCCCGTTTCGCTGCAGATGGCCGACGAGAGCGAGCGGCTCGCGCGCGCCGCCGACCCGGAGCGCGAGTACGTCGAAGTGCTGATGCCCGCCAAGCTGCGCGCAGCGGCGGCCTATGCCGAGCGGGCGACGCTCTGGTCCGACCTGCAGGTGCTCGCGCGCACGCTGCGGCTGCTGGGGTCGTCGTGAGCCACGCCAACCCCGATCCCGCAGGCCTGACGATCTGGCACCGGCTCGATCGCTTCCTCGCGCGGCTGCGCACACGGCGCGCGGTGTTGACGCTCGCGGTCGATGCGATCGTGGTCGCGGTCTGCTGGCACGCGACGTATCTGTTCAGGCTTGGCTTCGAGCGCTGGCTCGAGCAGCGCCCGCCGTACGACGACGCGGTGCTGCTCGGCGTCGTCGCGATCTACATCGCAGTCTTCGCGCTCGCGCGCGTGCCGCAGAGCATGTGGCGCTTCGCCGGCTTCGGCGAAGTGCAGCGGCTGACGCTCGCCTGCGCCGCGGCGGGGCTCGTCGCCGGCCTCGCGGTGCGCGCGCTCGGTCTCGATAAGGTGCCGCGCGCGGTGCTCGCGCTGCATCCGGTCGTCACGCTGATGGGCGTGATCCTGGTGCGCATCCTCTATCGCATGGTCTACGAACACGCGCGCGCCCGCATCACCGGCGGCGACGCCGAGATCCGGCGCGCGATCGTGCTCGGCGCGGGGGACGCCGCGCGCCGCCTGCTCGCCGGCATCCACCAGCAGGGCTGGATCGTGCTCGGCCTGCTCGATGAAGATCCGGCGCTGGTCGGCGTGCGCCTCGCCGGCGTGCCGGTGCTCGGGCCGCTCGCGGCGCTGAAGTCGCCCGAGGTGATCGGCGGCGCGAAGTACCTGATCCTCGCGATGCCCGAGGCGCCGGCGTCGCGCCGGCGCGAGGTGCTGGCGCTCGCGTCGCAGACCGGGCTTTCTGTTCTTACCGTTCCCGGCGAAGAGGAGTTGCGCGAAGGCGTGCAGGCGCAGCGGGTGCGCGAGATCCGGCCCGAAGACCTGCTCGGCCGCGCGCCGGTCGAGCTCGACGAGGCGGGCGTCGCGGCGACGCTGGCCGGCACGGCGGTAATGATCACCGGCGCCGGCGGCAGCATCGGCGCCGAGCTGTGCCGTCAGGTCGCGCGCTTCGGGCCGGCGCGGCTCGTGCTGTTCGAGGCGAGCGAGTTCAACCTCTACAGCGTGGAGCAGGAGCTGGGCGCCGCGTTTCCCGCGCTCGAGCTCGTTCGCCTGCTCGGCGACGTGAAAGACGCGGCACGCCTTGCCGAGGTCTTTGCAACCTGGCGCCCGGCGGTGGTCTTCCATGCGGCGGCCTACAAGCACGTGCCGCTCGTCGAGCGCGACAACGCGTGGGCGGCGCTGCAGAACAACCTGGTCGGCAGCTGGCAGGTCGGCCTGGCCGCGGCGCGCGCCGGTGCCGAGCGCTTCGTGCTGATCAGCACCGACAAGGCGGTGAACCCGGCCAACGTGATGGGCGCGACCAAGCGCGCCGCCGAGATGGTCGTCAGCGACCTCGCCGCCGCGCACCCGGCGACGCGCTTCATGGCGGTGCGCTTCGGCAACGTGCTCGGCTCGTCCGGCAGCGTGATCCCGAAGTTCAAGGAGCAGATCGCGCGCGGCGGGCCGGTGACGGTGACGCACCCCGACATCATCCGCTACTTCATGACGGTGTCGGAGGCGGCGCGCCTCGTGCTGCAGGCGGCGGCGATCGGCGAGAGCGGCCAGGTGCTCGTGCTCGACATGGGCGAGCCGGTGCGCATCGTCGATCTGGCGCGCGCGATGATCCGCCTCGCCGGTCACGCCGAAGGCGAGATCGCGATCGTCTACAGCGGCCTGCGCCCGGGCGAGAAGCTCTACGAGGAACTGCTCGCCGATGCCGACGCAACGCTGCCGACGCACGTGCCGCGCATCCACGTCGCGCGCATCGCATCGAACGCCGAGCGCGTGCCGGCGATGCTCGCCTGGGCGACGCGGCATGCAGCGGCGAGCGACGCACAGGTGCAGGCGTTCCTCGTGGAGATGGTCGCCGAGTACCGGCCCGCGGCGGCTGACCTTGATGCACCGGCCGCGCCTGCCGCAAGTGCGCTGGGCAACGCCGCGCTGCGATGAACGTCGCCTACCTCGACCCGGCCTACAGCCGCCACTTTCATGCGCTTGCCGCGTGCATCGCCGCGCGCACCGGCGGCAGTTCGATCGCCTTGCTGTCCTCCCCCGCGTACCTGCCCTACACGATGGGCGACCGCAGGGTCGTGTGGACGCCGGGGCGCTCGGCGCGGCATCGCGCGCTGCCGGCCGAATTCGCAAAGGCGGAGTGGGCACCGGCCGGCGAGACGCGCGCGGCGGCGGTCTTCGCGCACGCGGTCGAGTGGTTCATCGAGCGCTTCACGCGGGAGCGCATCGAACTCTGCCTGATCTTCTCGGACGCACGGCCGTTCTCGGTCGCCGCGCGGCTTGCGGCGCAGGAGGCCGGCGTGGTCTGCGTCTACTTCGAGCGCGGAGCGTTCCGGCTTGCCACGTCGAGCCTGAGCACGCAGGGCCTGAACGCGCGCTTCAGCCTGGCGCGGGCGCGGGCGCAGCATGACATCGTCGGCATGGCGGCCGACGCGCCGCTGCGGCCGCGCCCGTCCGAGCCGTGGCTGCGTCTGCGCTTCGCGCGCTTCGTGCTGCGCAACCTGCTGGCCCGCGCGATGAACGGCGATCTGCACTTCCTCCAGCACAAGCACTACGGCGCCGGGCACTATGCCAAGCTCGCCTGGGTGCAATGGCGCACGAAGCATCGCCAACGGCGCGCCGATTCCGGCGCGATCGACACCTTGCGCGGCAAGCCGCTCGTCATCGTCGCGCTTCAGTTGCCGGCCGATTCGCAGTTCGCGCTCTATTCGCCGTTCGAGTCCAACCAGCAATTCATCGATTTCGTTGCCGCCGCGGTGCGCGAAGTCGCGCCCGACGCCGCGCTGCTCTTCAAGCGTCATCCGATGGATGCGTCGAATGACCGGCTGCCGGCAGGCGCGCGCTGGGTCGAAGGCAACTTGGCGCGCTTCGACGCCGCGCGGCCGGTCGTCGTCTGCATCAACTCGACCGTCGGCTTCGAATCTCTGGTGCGCGGGCTGCGCGTGATCGTCTTCGCGCCGAGCTTCTATGCGGATGCGCCGGCGCTCGTGCTCGCGAGCCGGGACGACTTTCGCGAGAGTCTGCGCAACGTGCTCGAGCAGGAAAGCGACGCAGCGGTCGGTGCACTGCTTCGAGGCGAGGTGCTGCGCTGGTATCAGGCACCGGGCGACAGCTATGCCTACACGCGCGAGGATATCGAGGCGACGGCGACGATCGTGCTGGAGCATCTGCAAGCGGCGCGTGCGTCCTTATCCGGGGGCGCCAGAAACCCGGCGATAATTCGCACCTTGCGTTGACCGGGTTCGGCTCGCGGCATGGCACTGTTGTCCGGCGCCCGCCTGCCGGCCTGTGCGCGACGGCACCCACGCCCGTCTGCATGAGTCCGCAATCCTTTGGACATCCCTCACCCACCCCATGCACTCCTCACGCCCACCCATCACCGAGCGCAAGATTCGCATCGCGCTGGCCGGTTGCGGCCGCATCGCGGCGAACCACTTCAACGCGATCGAGCGCCACGCCGAGCGCTGCGAACTCACCGATGTCTGCGACGACGATCCCGCAGCGCTGGCCGCCGCAGTGACGCACACGAAGGCGCGCGGCCACAGTCGCTTCTCGGAAATGCTCGATGCAACCGAAGCCGACCTGGTAGTGCTCGCGACGCCGAGCGGCCTGCATCCGGCGCAGACCATCGAAGCGGCGCGCGCCGGCTTCGACGTGATGACGGAGAAGCCGATGGCGACGCGCTGGAGCGACGGCCTGGCGATGGTGCGCGCATGCGACGAGGCTGGCGTGCGCCTGTTCGTCGTCAAGCAGAACCGCCGCAACCGCACACTGCAACTGCTCAAGCAGGCGATGGAGGCGGGCCGCTTCGGCCGCATCTACATGGTGGGCGTCAACGTGTTCTGGACCCGCCCGCAGTCGTACTACGACAGCGCTTCCTGGCGCGGCACCTGGGA
>CAZVNC010000103.1:564-7595 GCA_964628305.1 uncultured Ideonella sp. | reverse complement strand
AAGCCCCTTCGATCAGTCTATCGAGGCGCTGAACCATACTCACGTGTTTGCTGCCTGCTTGGCCAAGGCCTACCAACTCACTGGCACCGAAAAGTACCGACGCGACGCCGAACGCATCGCGCGCTACTTCCTCGCAGCCTGCGTTCTGGAGGACAACGACACGTATTCGTGGGCCTATGCCCCGGCGCCTGGAAACATGCGACACAAGCACCCGCCGATGTCGATGGCGCTCAACAACGTGAAGAACGCAGTTGGCGGGGAAGCGTTTTACAAGGCGTCGGTAACGACCGAGTTCGCGGTTGCCGCGCATCGCGCCGGCATCGGATTCAATCAGACCGACATGCATCGCATCGCCGACGCCTTCCTGAAGAACGTGTTGCGGCCGGACGATGGACTCAACCTCTATGTCAGCAGCCGTAAGGACCGGCCCGCCGAGGAGTTCGCCCAGAAGTACACGGCGCAGTTCATGCTCGTTTCCGGTTTCGGACTGCTCGACGACGTCCGGCCCGAAGTTCGCAAGCGCATGGTGCGATTGTTTGCGCGTCGGCCCGATCTGTTCCCCAACGGCTGGTTCGGGGGGCCGTCCGGGTCCATGATCGCAGCCTACTTCATGTCCCGCACTCAGCGCCGCCTGGATGAGTAGAGCCGGGCACTACTGCACTGAAAGGTGCCTTACCGGCCGCATTCGCCAATCCTTCCAAATCAACGACGTCGCCTCGAAGGAGAGCGGCCAGGAGGTGTCTTGATGTGTGCATTTGTCCAACGTGTCGCTGCCTTCCTGTCGTTGGCCTGCCTGCTGCAGGTCACGTCGGCCAACGCCGCAGACCAAGCGGTTGCGCCAACCCCGCTGGCGGCAATCACCGACCTGTCGCAGGAGGCGCAGAGCAAGGTCGACACGTCGATTCGCGCATTCGAGAAGCGCTCCGCTCCGGCAGCCACTCGCGACGCAGGCGATCTGGGGTGGGATTGCCTGGCCGCCATCGCGCTGGTCGAGGCCGGCGACAAGCAGGCCGCCACCCAACTGCGCGCTATCTCCAAGGTCTTGTCCGACAAGGTCTTGCGAAGGGGAACCGCTCCGGCGGGTTGGCCCTATCAGGGAACGAGCGCCAACAGTTGCCCGAACGGCGGACTCGACGCATTCGGGGACGGCACCTGCAACGGGCCCGACACGGTCTACTCGTTTCAGACCGGGCTCGGAATCGCCTGTCTGGCCAAGGCGGGCGCACTTCTCAACGACCGTGATCTGATCACGACCGCCTCTCAGGTGATGGACTACTGGCAGGGCTTCATGCTGGCCGACAAGCCGTGCAAGGACTGCGCCTACTACCTCTACAGCGACAACCCGAACGACCGTGGACGCTACGTGCGCAACGTCAACTTGTTCATGGCTTTCGGCGCCGCGGCGCTCGCCAGCGCTACAGGCGACAAGACCCAGGCCACAAGGGCCCGGCAGGTCATTGCATCCGAACTCAATGAAACGGCTTCCGGGAACATGGGCTACCTCGGACGCCTCGATCGGCAATGGATCGCCAAGCGTGCCGAGGCCTCACAGAACATCGAGAACCATGCCGCCGCGATGGCCGTACTCGCCGATCAGATCGGCGTCTACGCAGCGTTGCCAGAAGCGCGCAAGCATGGGCAGCAACTGTGGCAGGAATGGGCGATGTGCGACAACAAGCGCTGCCAAGTCGCCGACTGCAAGGTCTGGGGTGGCGACCCGCTGCGCTGTCAGGCCACGCTGACGGCCGCACATTGCGCATTTCGCAGCGTCGATCCGCGAGCCCGCGCCAAGTGCGAGGAATACCTCACGCGGGTAAAGATCCTTCCGACCTTCGGCATCTGGTCGGTCGTTGCCGGCGGGCGCTCGAACTGACGGCGCCACGTCGGGCCGGACGCGGCGCGCCTTTGCAACCCTCCCGCGGCGGGCACGCGACCCAGGCAACACTGAACAAGTCCCTCGCGGCGCGCGCATCCGCGGTGACTAATTCGGCATCGCCCTAACCCGCGCCGACCTTGCGAAAGACCCGCTTGAGGTAGCCGCGGCCTTGCGGATCCGGGTCATCGTCCGCCCAGACCGGCTCGAAGACTTCGGCGGCAAGCGTCAGCCAGTCCTTCGGCCACGCAGCAAAGGTGCGCTTGCACAGGATCTCTTCGTAGTAGCTTCGTGACGCCACGTACACGTAGAGGGCGTCGGCGGACATGACGGCGTGCAGGCGCTCGAAGTACAAGCGCGCCTCCTCGAAACTTTCGATGAAGATCGCTCCGGTCTTGTCCAGGACGAGGTCGTGGCGCCGGGGCATGCCGTCGTCGTCTCGCACGGTCTCGTCGTGCGTGGCGAGGAAATGCTCGATCTCGTCAACAATCCATTGCGCCTGCGGGTAGCGCGTGGCGCACGCGACGATCGCAGCCGCCGAGCCATCGACCCCCAGCGCACGCACGGCAGCGTGCGGATTAGCGTCACGCAAGCGTTGTTGAACCAGTGCGAGGAAGTCGCCCTGTCCGCAACCCACCTCGAGCACGTCGCGGCACGTCGACGCCAGCCCTGCGATCAGCGCATCGGTGAACCGGAGGACCGTCGAAGTCACCTGATAGAGCTGGCGCTTGCCCGCGTACTCGCGGTCGTAGCCGTCGAAACGCGGGCTGCTGTGCATCGCCAGGACGTTGCCGAATGACCCAAGCCGCTCGAACATCGCGTCGCGCGCGCGGGCGGCGAAGCGCTGATTGCGGTGCTTGCGCACCGCTGACAACGCCTGCGGCTGCAGATGAACCTGGGCACTCCAGTGACAGGCATGCACCAGGCATTGCACTGCAGCGCGCGGCGGCTTCTTCCACAGCGCTGCCTGCAGCGCCGCGCTCACGTCCGACCAGGAATCGAAGCGTTCGAAGCGCTTGGGCACATCGCCTTGCCAGATGGACCAGCGTGCCGAACTGTCGTAGACGTAGACATCGCGCGGCACGAAGTTCGCCTCGTAGCTCAACCCGAAGTCGGCCATCGCAAGCGCGAACTTGGGCACCGCGTGCCCGTCGCGCTCGACTTGCGGCTCGACGAAGTGTTCGAACAACTCGGGCCGGTCGCGATAGTCCGGGGCAACCGGCGCGTCGCGGAACTCCTCGAAGATCTGGTAGTTCATGTAGCCCAGCGCGCGGCAGGTGCGCGAACCGTGGGCGACGCTGCCCCGCAAGGGGATGCCGCGCGCGGTGAAGGCTTCGACGATCTGCTCGAGGAACTCGCCGGGCTGGCGCCGCGTCGCAAGCGCGAGCGTGATCAGGTCGTTGTGCAGGCCGACCTCGTGCCCGAGGTCGAGCAGGCGCGACGCGGCGTCGAACAGGCGCGGGTCGATGACGAGTTCGCCGTTCTCGATCCTTCCGAAGTAGTTGCTCGGCGTGATGTCACCGTCCGGATGCAGCAGGTAGTAGCTGCTGCGAACGCCGACCTGATGCTCGAGCGCGGCCATCGCGAGCGCGCTCTCGATCGACCAATCCACGTCGTGACGCAGCGCGACGTGCGGTTCGTCCAGCCCGACCGACTCGGCGACCGGCACGAAAGGCAACCCGAACAGCGGCAGGAAGTCCTCGACGTAGCGCGCACCGTCGCTCCACAGCACGGATTCGACCGCGGTCGCCGTCAGATCGACGAACCCGACCGCGGCCGGTCCGGTCTCTGCCTCGGCGGCCAGCGCTTGCGCCGAGCGCCGGCCCGTCAGAAGCCACAAGGTGTTGTTTGCCGATAGCGCAATGCCCTCGACTTGCAGGCCGTCGACGAGCGTGCCGTAGCGCTCGCGGACTTCGGCCTCGCTGCGAAAGACGCGCAGGTGGCCCATCGCGTCGAAGTTCGGCACCGAGGCGACGATGCGCGTCCCTTCGGGCAGCGCGGCGAGGATCTCGCGGTCCCGCTCGACGTGCTCGAGCACCTCGGTGCAGACGACGCTGTCGAACGCCGGCAATGCAGCGAGATCGACCAACGGCAGCTCGCGTTTCTCGAACACGAACTGCGGGCAGCGTTGGCGCGCGCGCGCGACGGCAACGCCGCTGAAGTCGACCCCAGCGTACTTCCCATCGCCGCCGTTTGCAGCGAAGAACTCGGCGAACTGCCCCGGCCCGCAGCCGAGATCGAGAACGCTTTGCGCACCCAGTTCGCGCAGCGCGTCGACGACGCGCCGCCAGACCGGGGCGTAGTCGCTGTCGAGCCCCGACTGCTGGTACTTGGGCGAGTCGGCGAAGATGGCGTCGTAGTACGCCGCCGACGCGGCGCGCGAGCCGAGGCGGATCTGGCGCATCAGTTCGTCGCGCGCGCTGCGCGTTGCCAGGTCGTCCTGCAACGCCAGCGCGCGGCCGTAGGCTATGACGGCGTCGGTCAGTTCGTTCAGATGTACCAACGCACGGGCCAGCCGAACCCACCAGCCGCGCTGGCTCTCGTCGATGGCCAGCGCCGCGCGCAGCGCCTGCACCGCGCCGGCATGATCGCCGCCCTGGGACAGCGCGACGCCAAGCGCACCGTGGTACGAGGCGACGTCCGGCCGCGCTTCGCAGGCATTGCGAAAGCGTTGCGCCGCTGCGTCCCACTCCTGGCGCTTCTGATGCAGCACACCCTTGTCGCGTTGGAGCGTCGAGTTGCCTGGCAGTTGCTCGAGCGCGAGGTCGAGCCAAGCCTCGGCGGCGTCGGCGTTGCCGAGCCGGGTGTGCGCCTTGTAAGCGGCCAGCGTCAGTTCGACCGCAGGCGCCGCATCTGGGTCGGACGCGCGGCCCAGCGCATCGGCGATCTCCTGCCAGCGCTCGGCCTTGACCCAGTCGCGCACGAGCGCGGCGTCGGGTACGAAGTCGGGCACCGTCACTGCACCGCGCGGCGGGCGAGCGCCGCGTCGTAGATCGCCAGCAGCTTCGCACTCTGCGCCGCCCACGAGTAGCGCGCGTGCAGGCGTTCCTGGGCCTGCGGCCCCATCACGTAGCGCGGCTTCTCCTCGAGCATCCGAAACATGGTGTACGCCAGCGCCGCGCTGCTGGCGAAGTCGACCACCTCGCCGTTGCCGAATTCGCCGATGAACTCCTCGATCTCGTCGAGCTTGTTGGAGACGATAGGCACATTCGCGAACGCCAGCTCGAAGAGCTTGTTGGGCATGCAGTAGCGGTACGACAGCGTGATCGGCTCGACCGAGATCACCCCGAGGTCGCAGCCGCCGATGTAGGCCACGACCTGTTCGAACGGCACCGGCGGCAGGATGCGAAAGCGCGCCGTCAGGCCGAGCCGTTCACACTGGCGATCGAGCAGCACGCGCGTTCGCAAGTCGCACGGCCCGACGGTCGCGAAGACGACGCCCGGCATCTTGGGCAGCAGCGCGAGCATGTCGCCAACCCCGCGCCCGGTCGTGACCTTGCCGACGTAGACCATCAGCGGCACTTGGGCATCGAGCCGAAGGTCGCGCCGGATGCTGCGCGGGCAGGCATCGAGCGGCGGGCTGTTGTAGAGCACGTGAACGTCGTCGCGCCGGATATGGCGCGCGAGCTCGCCGCCTACCAACCGCCCGACTGTGATCACCGCGTCGGCTTGGCGCGTATAGCGCGCCTCGACACGGCCGACCATCTTCTTTTGCAGCCACGGCAGCGGCGGGTTGCGGTGCAACTCGAGCTCGTGCGCGTCATAGACGAGGCGCGCGCCCGCCAGGCGCGCAGCGTCGGCCGCCGCCGGCAGGCAGATCAGATCGTGCGCGTGGACAAGATCGGGCTTGATCGCGGCGACGTGGGGCGCGAAGACTTCGCTGAAGAGCCGGTACTTGACGAACGGCGTCAAGCGCCGGATCAATCGCGCGGCAGCACGGCGGCTCACTCGGCGCAGCAACGGAATGAGGCCGCCGAAGGAGATCAGATCGCCGGGTCGCCAGTCGAGCCGATGAAAGTGCACACCCCGCACGGTCTCGAAGGGGCGCGCGTTGATGCCCGAGGTCGCGAAGACGTGAACCTCGTGGCCGCCCGCAACGGCGGCACGCGCCATCTTGATGACACGCGCGTCCCCGGTACACGGGTTGGAAACGATGACTGCAATTCGTGCCATGAGTAGTGATCTGTCGGTCCTGCCGCCTCAGCGATCCGGACATGGCACGAAGACCGCGCCGGCCGTGCCGAATGCCATCGCGCCCAGAATCATTGCGTGGCCGCAATGATCTTGTTCATTTCGTCGACGACCTTCGGCCGGATGAAGACAACGGCCGCGGTAGTGATCAGTCCGGCCCCGGAGACAACGAAAGGCCAGACATAGTTGAAGCCGGTGGTTGCGCCGGTCGTGCTAAATCGCATCAGCAGGTACAAATCGACAACGCCGATCGCGGCTGCGATCGCGATACCCGAAAAAATCGCCACCACGCCCAGCTTGGCAAGCATTTGGGTCATACGCATGAGGCGCCGCCGCTCTTTCAGACCAGTGTGGGTTTCAAGCCGTGTCGCGATTGCAGGGGGGGGCCGTCAGAGACTCAATCTGCGCTTCGCTCATCGGGACGCCGGCCAAATTCGCATGCTTGAAGTTGGCTGTCCGCAGGTCAGTCAGATCGAACTTTGCGGCCGCAATGTCGCAGTGCACAAGTCTCGCTTTGTTCGCCACCGCGCTCACGACCGTAGTGCGGCGCAGGACACCATAGTCCAGGCGAGCCAGACTCAGATTCGCCTCCGTCAAATCGGCCCCCGTGAAGTCGGCACCGATCGCAAACGCTCGCTCCAAGTTCGCCGATGCGAGATTCGCATCCGTCAGATTGGCGTAGCCCAGTGTGGCAGAACTCAGATTGGCGTTCGCCAGTCGGGCACCGGCAAGTTCGGCACGCTCAAGGTTGGCGCCAGCGAGGCTGGCGTAACTCAGGTCGACTTCGCGCAAATCTGCCTGTCTCAGGTCAGCGTCATCGAAGTCCGCTCGCCGCCCCCTCTGACCTCCCGACTCGAGCCACTGCGCATGCAGTGCGATTGCACTATCGAGTTGTTCCGTGTCCACCGCCTGCGGCCTCCTGGTGCGCTTCGTGACGTTCTGGCGCTTCGGCCATTATCCATACTGC
>CAZVNC010000103.1:0-554 GCA_964628305.1 uncultured Ideonella sp. | reverse complement strand
TCGGGGCGAATTCCATTGCCTTCGGCGGCAATGTGTCTGCGGGCAAAAGCCGCGGCGCTCAACGTGAGAATGCCCAAGGCGGTGAGCCCGATCGGCCACAGGAAACTCGAGTGGCTGACCGCCGCAAGGGACTGTTCACGCAGGACAATGAACAAGCTGAAACCGCCGATCGCGACAGACGCCGCAATTCCTGCGAGTGCCATCCAAGCGCCCAGGCTCGCGAGCAGCAATGTCATCGACAAGAGCCGCTTCTGCGGTGTCGGCGGGCCGGGCTCGTCCTCTCTGTCGCCGCCGCTGGTCGGCTGGTCCTGAGTCGATGGAGCGCGATTGAGCTCTATTCGTTGCGCTTCGCTGATCTTGGTGCCTGAAAGGTTCGCATGCCTGAGATCGGCGTGCATGAGGTCTGCCTTGGCGAGGCGCGCTTCGGAGAGATCGCTGCGGTGGAACACCGCACCGCCGGCCAGAGCGTGATCCAGGTTGGCGGCATGCAGACCGGCGTGATCCAGGCGGATAGCCGCCATTTCGGCACCAGTCAGGTCGGCGCGCGTGAAGTC
>CAZVNC010000102.1:0-7620 GCA_964628305.1 uncultured Ideonella sp. | reverse complement strand
GGCCGGCGTGGCGGGAAATCTGCCGCTGTTCGCGCGCGGCGGCGATTTCGTCGGGCTGACGACCCTGCATCTGCCGATCGCGTTGTGGCTCGGGGTCGGCATCGCACACGCCGGCGGGCGCTGGCGCGAGACCGCGGCGCGCATGGACTTCGTGCGCTTCTCGGGGGAACTGTTCATCCTCTGCGTGCTGATCGCGCTCGGCGGCATGGTGTTCACGGCGTTGATGATGGGCCTGTTCGCGGCCATCGGCATCGACATGCAGGCGTTCTTCCAGTACTGGCTGCTGCCCTGCGGTGGCGTCGCCGCGACGGTGATCGCGGCCTGGCTGGTCGATGCACGCGCGGGCGCGATCGGTCATGTCGCGCCGCTGCTGGCGCGGCTGTTCACGCCGCTGTTCGTGCTGCTGCTGCTGGTCTTTCTCGGCGCGATGCTGTGGTCGGGGCGCGGCTTCGAATTCCGGCGCGACCTGATCATCGCGCTCGATCTGCTGCTCGTCGTCGTCACCGGCCTGGTGCTGTATGTGTTGTCGGCGCGCGACCCGCGCCAACCGCCCGGCCTGTTCGACGCGCTGCAAGGCGTGCTCGTTCTCGCGGCGCTGCTGGTCGATGCGCTGGCGCTGTGGACGATGGCCACGCGCGTCGCCGAATTCGGCTTCACGCCGAACCGCGTGGCGGCGCTCGGCGAGAACCTCGTGTTGCTGGTCAATCTGGCCGGTACGGCGGCGTTGTACCTGAACTTCCTGCGCGGGCGCGTCGCGATGTCCGTGCTGGAACGCTGGCAGACGCGGTACCTGCCGGTGCACGCGTCGTGGGCCGCGGTCGTCGTGGTCGTGTTCCCGCTGGTTTTCTGAGCTCAAGGCAAGTCATTCCCCCTACACTGCCGGGATGTCGCTCACCGATGCATTGCCCCTGCTCGATGCACTCAGCCTGCCGTTGCTGCTGCTCGATCGCGAGCGCCGCATCGTGGCGCCGAACGCGGCGTTCTGCGCGTGGACCGGTGCCGGTGCGCGGCGCTGGAGCAGCGTCGCGGTGCGCGAACTGGGCGGTATCGGTCCGGCGCTCGACATCGCGGTGCAGCGGTGCGGCGAGGAACGGCAGACGCAACGAATCGCGAACGCGGTCTTCCAGCCCAAGCCCGATCTCGATCTGCGTGCCGACGTGGTCTGCACCGCCGTCGTCAATGGCGAAGTAGCCTTCGCCATCGAATGGCATCGCGGCAGCGACCTGCCCGAAGCCGAGCGTGCCGCGGCGCTGCCGAATGCACTGGCCGCGACGCTGAAAGGGCTGGCGCACGAAGTGCGCAACCCGCTCGCGGGCTTGCGCGGTGCGGCGCAGTTGCTGGCGCGGCGCATCCATGATGTCGACGCGCGCCGCTACATCGACGTGATCGATGCCGAAACCCAGCGCCTCGCCGACCTGGTCGAGCGCCTGCTCGACCCGCATCCGCAACGGCCCTTTGCGGCGCTCAACATCCACGACGTGCTGGAGCGCGTGCGCAATCTCGCCGAAGCCGACGCCGGCTGGAGCGCGCGCATCACCCGCGACTACGACCCGAGCCTGCCGGAGCTGCAGGGCGACCGCGACCGCCTGATCCAGGCAGTGCTGAACCTGGTCCGCAATGCGCTCGAAGCCGGCGCCAACGAAGTGCGACTGCGTTCCCGCGCCGAACACGGCGTCGTCATCGGCGATGTCACCCACAAGCTGGCGCTGCGCGTCGACGTGATCGACGACGGCCGCGGCATCCCTGAAGCTCTGGCGCCGCGGGTGCTGCTGCCGCTGGTGTCGGGGCGGGCCGAGGGCAGCGGGCTGGGGCTGGCGCTGGCCCAGGAGATCGCTCGCGAGCACGGCGGCGGCCTGAGTTTCAGCAGTCGCCCCGGACACACCGTGTTCACCTTGCTGCTGCCTTACGAGCGCGACTCGGGCGAGAATGCGCCATGAGCGAAATCTGGATCCTCGACGACGACCGCTCGGTGCGCTTCGTGCTCGCCGAATCGCTGCGCGACGCCGGCTACCGCGTGCGCGACTTCGACAACGCCCGTGCCGCGCTGAGCGTGTTGACCCATGCGTCGCCCGATGTCGTGTTCACCGACGTGCGCATGCCGGGCACCGACGGTTTCCAGTTCCTGGAACTGCTCAAGCGCAGCAAGCCCGACGTGCCGGTGATCGTGATGAGCGCCTACACCGACATCGCCAGCACCAGCGCTGCGTTCCGCGGCGGCGCCTTCGATTTCCTGCCCAAACCTTTCGACCTCGACGCGGCGACGCGCCTCGCGCAACGCGCGCTCGCAGGCGTCGCAACGACCGCAGACACGCCGCCGGCACCTGAAGAGGCGATCTCGCTGCTCGGCGAAGCGCCCCCGATGCGGGAACTGTTCCGCGCCATCGGCCGCGTCGCCGCGACGCATCTGAATGTGCTCATCACCGGCGAAACCGGTACCGGCAAGGAACTGGTCGCACGCGCGCTGCACCAGCATTCGTTGCGCGCACGCGGTCCCTTCGTTGCGCTGAATACTGCCGCGATCCCGGCCGAATTGCTGGAATCCGAGTTGTTCGGCCACGAAGCAGGCGCCTTCACCGGTGCGCACAAGCGCCATATCGGTCGCTTCGAACAGGCACAAGGCGGCACGCTGTTCCTCGACGAGATCGGCGACATGCCCACTGCCTTGCAGACGCGTTTGCTGCGCGTGCTCGCGGAAGGCGAGTTCTATCGCGTCGGCGGCCGCGAACTGATCCGCGTCGACGTGCGCGTGATCGCGGCCACGCATCAGGACCTCGAACAACGCGTGGCCCGCGGCGAATTCCGCGCCGACCTGCTGCATCGCCTCGACGTGGTGCGCCTGGAACTGCCGCCTTTGCGCGCACGCCGCGACGACATTCCGCTGCTCGCGCAGAACTTCCTCGACCGCGCCACGCGCGAGGCGCGTGTCGAGTCCAAGCGCTTCAGTGCCGAGGCGATGGCGCGGCTGAAAGCGCACGACTGGCCCGGCAACGTGCGTCAGCTCGAAAACCTGTGTCGCCGTCTCGCGGTCGTCACCGCGGGCCGCGAGATCGGCCTGCACGAACTGCCGGCCTTCCTGACCGATCCGCAGATCGCGGCGATGGCAGGCGTCGCGGCCGGCGGCCGTTCCGACATCGAGCGCGACGCAGCAGCGGCCGTCGGCCGCGACAGCGACTGGCCCGAAGCCTTGCGCCACGCCATCCAGCGTGCGATGCGCCAAGGCAAGCCCGGCGTGTTCGACGAAGCCCGCGAACGCTTCGACAAGACCCTGCTCGAGGCCGCGCTCGAACTCACCCGCGGTCACCGCGTCGACGCCGCCAAGCTGCTCGGCATCGGCCGCAACACCATCACGCGAAAGCTCGGCAGTTCGCGCAACCGGCGCGGCTGAACTCGACGCAACGGCATTCGCCAGGACTGATCGGCGAACTTGCCGTGCAGCGAGTGGTCCATGGACATGCGTTCCGGAACGCATGCTCGTTCTCCTCACTGGACCCAAAGGAAAACCTCATGCGCTTCATCATCGCGCGTCAAATCGGCGTCTTGTTCGCGGCGTGCCTGCTCGTCACGGATGCAGGCGCCACCTCCAGCGTCAGCCCCTACCTCTCGCTGGATGCCGGCCATAGCAGTGGCGGTCAGCGGCTGATAGTCGCTGCCAGCGCAGGATTGCGCTGGCCGAACGGCTTCGGTGTCGCACTCGACCTCACGCCGCTGGACGAACACCGCATTTCCTACTGGCGATTCTACTGCGCAGGTCCTTCGCAGAGGATCGATTACGGAGAGACCTCGAGTACGTATTTCGCGGCAGCGGCCCGGATCGACTGGCGGTTCGCCGTTGCGGAGCGTTGGTCGCTGTTGCCGACCCTGGGATGGCACAACGGGCGCGCAAGGGGCTATCTCCCGGACGAGGGACCCGAAGGGAGCTACGAGCCGTACATTCATCACGACGGCATCGTGCTTGGGCTCGGCATCGAGCGGACCCTGTCGCCCCATTGGAGCGCGCATGTGTCGGCGAAACTGTACCCGTCGGCGACGATGAACTCGATGTTCTTCGCGCGCTCGGAGAAGGACCTGCATCGCCTCGCGCTGGGCGTCACCTATTCGTTCTGACGCGGGAACGACAGCCGTCGCGATCCCTCGCGACGGCTGCATTCGGTCAGGCCGACACCGCCAGGCTTTCGCGGTGATAGATGCGCGCGGTGATGGCTGCGGCGATGCCCGCGATGGCCAGGCCGCTGCCGATCAGCATCGCCCACTCGGTGCCGTTGATGCCTTCGGCGCGGACCAGGCGCATGATCGCGTGATGCTGCGCGAGCAGCGGCACCGCGAACATCCACAGCTGCGTCTTCACCGGCACCACCATCATGATCATGGTCGGGATCAGCGGCACCATCGTGAACAGGCCAAGCCAGCTCTGCGCCTCGCGATAACTCTTGGCGTTCGCGGCGATCAGGGTCTGCAGCGACGAGGCCAGCAGGATCACCGGCGCCAGCGCCAGCAGCAACTGCAGGAACACCGACGGACCCAGATTGAACTTCAGGCCGAGCTTGGTCAGCGGCAGCTGCGGCAGCAGCACCGCGAACGCGACCAGGGTCAGCAGCAGCGAACCGATCGCGAACGCCGACGTCGCACTCAGCTTGCCGAGCATGATCTGGCCGCGCGGCACCGGCGTCGCCAGCAAGGGCTCCAGCGACTGGCGCTCGCGCTCGCCCGCGGTGGTGTCGATGGCGAGGTACATGCCGCCCATGAAGGCGCCGAGGATCAGCATGTACGGCAGGAAGGCGAGGAACTGGGCGCCGCGGGCCACGTCCGAGGCCTGGTCGCGATCGACGATGGCGAGCGGGCGCACCACCAGCGGGCTGACGCCGCGCGAGATCAGGCGCAACGCGCCGACCTGCTGCTCGTAGGCCTTCAGTGCATCTTCGACGCGTCGCCGCGACTGATCGGTGTCCTGGCGCGAGCCGTCGTAGATCAGTTCGACTTCGGCCGGTTCGCCGTCGCGCCAGGACTTCGCATAGTCCTTGCCGATGCGCAGGATGACTTCCTCGTCCTGCGCCCTGATCGCGGCGACCGGGTCTTCCGGTGCCTTCTCGATCTTGATGTTGCGCGTGGCGATGAAGGCGACGAGGTTCGGGGCCTGTTCGGCGCCGATCACCGGCAGTTCCAGCGGCTTGTCGGCACGACCCATCTCGCGCGTCAGCACGGTCGAGATCATCACCGCGAACAGCACCGGTCCGAGCAGCGGACCGACGATCAGCGCGTTCATCACCGTCTTGCGGTCGCGCAGGTTTTCCAGCACTTCCTTGCGGAAGATGGTCCAGATTGGCGATTTCATGGCGGGCGATTTCATCCGAACAGTCCTTCGTCAGTGCCGATCGCCTTCACGAAGGCGTCTTCGAGATTCGCTTCGCCGGTCTGCGCGCGCAGCGCGTCCGGCGACCCCTGTGCGACCACCTTGCCCTTCGCGATCACGACGATGTGGTCGCAGAGCGCACCGACCTCCTGCATGATGTGCGAGGAAAACAGCACGCAGCGGCCTTCGTCGCGCAACTTGTGCAGGAAGCCGCGCATGGCGCGGGTCGACATCACGTCGAGACCATTGGTCGGCTCGTCCAGGATCACGTTCTTCGGGTCATGGATCAGCGCACGCGCGATGGCCGTCTTCACCCGCTGGCCCTGCGAAAAGCCCTCGGTGCGGCGATCGGCGATGTCGTGCATGCCGAGCGCGGCGATCAGCGCATTCGCGCGTTCGTCGGCGACCTGGGCGTCGAGTCCGTGCAGGTCGGCGAAGTAGCGCACGTTCTCGCGTGCGGTGAGGCGTTTGTAGAGTCCGCGCGAATCCGGCAGCACGCCGAGGCGGCGGCGAACCTCGACGGTCTCGGTCTGGGCGTCGAGCGCGTCCACGAGCACGTGGCCGTGGTCCGGCTTCATCAGCGTGTAGAGCATGCGCAGCGTGGTGGTCTTGCCGGCGCCATTGGGGCCGAGCAGGCCGGTGATCTTGCCGTCCTCGGCGGTGAAGCTGACGCCGTCGACGGCCTTCACTGCGCCGAAGGCCTTGTGCAAATCGCGTACTTCGATCATGGCTTACGGTCCCCAGCCATTGGCGTTCTGGAAAGCCGGGATCACCGGCATCACGTCGAGGCAGCTCGCATCGAGTGCCTTGGCGTCGGTCTTGTCGATGAATTCGGCGGCGAGCTTGGGCATGCAGCCGGCGGTCAGCACGATGTGGCCGCGGCCACGCACCACCAGATGGCGGCCGTTGGCGTAACCCTGGACGGTCTCGTCGCCATACCGCGGCGGCGTGACCGGATCGAATTCGCCGGACATCAGCAGCACCGGCACGCTGCTGCGGATCGGATCGTGGAAATCCTTCGGGCGCTCGCCCTTCGGCCAGCCCGCGCATTGCGCCTGCATGCCGGTGACCATGTCGGTACCCAGCAGGCTGTCGGCATCGGCCGGGTCGACGACGAAGCGCTCGGCGTCCTCGCTGCAGATCACGCTGAGCTGCATGCCGTGCATGATCGATTCGCCGAGATCGCCGAGGATCATGTCCGCCTGCGCCATCAGCGTCTCGAAGCGGCCTTCGGCGGCTTCGTTCAAGGCGTACGGCAACAGCGCCGCGGCCTCCGGCTGGTAAGCGAACAGACGCACCGTCGACGCAAGGTGGCCGAAACCGAATTCCTCGTCGCGCAGCGCCCAGGTCTTGGTATCGCGGTAGTGCACGGGCATCTTGGTGTCGCGCAGCTGCAGCTTGAGCCTGGCCAAATCCTGGGCAGGATCGCCGAAGGCCTCGTGGCAGGCCTTGTCGTCGCGGCAGCGCTTGAAGATCGACGCCAACGCGGCTTCCAGATTCTTTGCATGCTCGTTGCCGAGCGCAAGCGATGGCGGCACCACGCCGTCGAGGATGATGCTGCGAATGCTGTCCGGGTAGTAGCGCAGATAGGTTTGCGCGGCGCGCGTGCCATACGAGCCGCCGACCAGGTTCACCTTCGTTGCGCCGAGTGCCTTGCGGACGAGGTCGAGGTCGCCGACCGCGACGGTCGTCGTGTAGAAGCGCGGATCGGCGCGGTCGGACAATTCCTTCGCGCATTTCGCCGCGAACGCCTGTTGCGCCTCGGCGCTGTCGTTGTCTTCCGCGGAGAACGTGCTCTCGTCTTCTTCGCCCTTGCAGATCAGCTTGTTCGAGCCGCCGGTACCGCGCTGGTCGACCAGCACGACATGGCGTTTCTCGAGGATGCGCTGGAATGCGGGCGCGATCTGCGGAAAGCTGTCGAGTGCCGATTGCCCGGGACCGCCCGCCAGGAAGAACACCGGATCCGGTTCCGGCTCCGCCGTCTTCGCCGGCACCAGGCCGATGCGCAGTTCGATCTTGCGGCCGTCCGGAGCGGCCGGATTTTCCGGCACCGACAGCGTGGCGCATAGCGCACCGAGCACGTCGGCGATGGCCGGGTTTTTCAGGTCGCAGTCGGCGAAGTGCAGCTCGCCGACCGTGCGTTTGGCGTCGACCGACACCGACGCCAATGCCGCCGCGATGCCGACCGCCAGCGCCCAACACGATTGCTTCATCGTCTTCCTCCTGTGGAGGAGCGCATCCTAGGGGAGCGCGACGAATCTTGCCGAGTGACG
>CAZVNC010000101.1:4843-7631 GCA_964628305.1 uncultured Ideonella sp. | reverse complement strand
GATGGGCGGCGTCGTGATGCTGATCGTGCTTGCGGTGCTGCTGCCGATCATCCAGTTGAACACCTGGGTGAAATAGGGCCCCCAAGCTCGCTCGCGCTCGCGCCCCCCGAGGGGGAGCCCGCCTGCGGACCGGCGAAGCCGGATCCGCGGCGGTGACTTGATGGGGCGGCCGCGGGTGCGGCCTTCATTCGAGCCGCACCCTCTGTTCGCGGGGCGGGACGCTACTTGGACGCAACAAGCGTGGGTTTTTCGCTTTGTCGGATCGCCCAACTCAGGCTAGTCTTTGCCTGAATGCGCTTTCGGCGCAGTGCGACCCGGAGGTCAGATGGACACTTCCCAGGCGATGATTCCCTACACCCGCGGCGGGCTGCCGATCGCGCGCATGCGCAGCGTCTACCGCGTCGACGAGGTCGGCGCCAGGCTCGACAAGCTGCCCGCGAAGGAGCACGAGAGCCTGCGCGCGACCTACGAGCGCATGCTGGAGAAGGGCCCCGAGCGCTTCCAGGTCAAGCCGTCGGGCCTGCCGCAGATGGAGCATCTCTACGACGAGTTGCCGAACTTCCACGACGTGCTCGACGACGTACGCCGCCAGCTCGCGCTGTGCGAGGACAGCCTGGACGCGCTCGAGATCACGCCGCTGCTGCTGCTCGGTCCACCCGGCGTCGGCAAGACGCACTTCGCGCGCGAGCTGTCGGTGCTGCTTGGCACCGGCATGGGCTTTGTCTCGATGAGCAGCCTGACCGCGGGCTGGGTGCTCTCCGGCGCGTCGAGCCAGTGGAAGGGCGCGCGCCCCGGCAAGGTGTTCGAGACGCTCGTCGACGGCCAGTACGCGAACCCGGTGATGGTCGTCGACGAGATCGACAAGGCCGGCGGCGAACACGCCTACGACCCGCTCGGCGCGCTCTACGGCCTGCTCGAGCAGGACACCGCGGGCCACTTCACCGACGAGTTCGCCGAAGTGCCGGTCGATGCGAGCCAGGTGATCTGGGTCGCGACCGCAAACGACGCCCGCGCGATCCCTGAGCCGATTCTCAACCGGATGAACGTCTACGAGGTGCGCTCGCCGGACCGCGACGCGGCGCGCGCCATCGCGGCTCGCCTGTACCGCGCGATCCGTGCTGCGCACGATTGGGGCCAGCGCTTCGAAGTCGATGCAAGCGACGCCGTGCTCGACCGCATGAGCGAAATGGCACCGCGCGAAATGCGCCGCGCCTGGATGACGGCCTTCGGCAACGCCAAGCTCGACCATCGCGACCACGTGCTGCCGCGCGACCTGCCCGAACCGGCGCACAAGCGCTCGGCGATCGGCTTCGTGCAGTAAGTGCGGCGCAGCGCGCGCTCAATGCAGAGGCATCGCCAGCCGAAGCTGGATGAAGTTCGCGCCAGGATTGGGCAGTTTGATGTCGGCATTCGAGAAGTGCTCGAATCGCAGCGAGACTTCGTATTCGCGTGCCGGGCCGAAAGCGGTACCGATCGCGATCTGATCGCCGAAGTTGAAGCGCGTCGAGAACGCCCTGCCTTCGGCCACGTAGACCTTGCTCATGTAGGTGGCACCGATCCCGCCCTCGACGAACCAGGGCGCGCTACCGCCCGCCGGCGTGTAGCGAACGACCGGCGTGAAACTCAGTTGCCAGAGATGGGAGTTGCCCACACCATCGGCCGCCGTGTAGCGCCAGCCGGCAACGGCTGCCGCCCAGTAGCCGGAAACGACACCCGAGCCTAGCGCCCATTGCCGGCTCCAGCGCCAGATCAGCCCGGCGGTTGCGGACTCGGTGCTCTCGGCGGCGCCGAGTTGCAGGAACGCGCCGGTCGGCGCGAAGGGCGACTCGGCCCAGACCGGCTGCGCCGCGGCCGCGACTGCCAGCAGGACGACACAACGGAACAGTTTCGAGCCGGGTCTGACAAGTACTTCCGCTTCCATTTGCGCTGCCCGCCAGGCGTCAGCCCACATCCACCGCACCATTCGCGGCCCGGCGAAGTCTACTGGTTCGCGTGCTCGCGACTGAATGACATCTGGCGGCGCAGGCCTTCCTCTTCGTGCATCGCGCCGGCCGTCGCCGTTCATCCGCACCGCGGCGCAACGCCGGCGCGCGGATCGAGTGATTTTCTACCGGCCGCCCCCCGCGTCTGCGGGGGCGGGCGTTACCCCTTCGAAGGCGCGCATCGAATACCTTCTCCCTGCCAGTCCACTTCATCGACCGCAGGAGAAGCGCAATGCGCCACACACTTTCATTCATCGCCGCCGCGGCGGCGCTCACCCTGACCGGTACGGCGCAGGCCAGCACCGTCGTCGCGACCGATCTGCTCGGCGGCCCGCAGGTGATCGACGGTGCGACGACGGTCTCGCTGTCCGGTTCCGCCGCGCTCGGCACGAAGACGGTCAACGGCATCACCGCCGTCGGCGTGACCGGCGGCGCCTCGGGCAACGAGATCGACATCGGCGAGTCGATGACGGCGTCGTTCTCGGCCGGCCTGCACGTCGGCAACGTCCACCTCGCCTACCTCTTCGACGGTCCGGAATACAACGACGTGAACGAGGTCGCACGCTTGACGGCGACGCTGTTCGGCGGCGGCACGCTCTCGTCGACGCTGACTGCGATCGGCGCGACGACCGCCATCACAAGCATGGGCTCGGCCGGCATCGTCGCCGGACAGGACGCGAACAGCGTCGGCGCGGCGCTGTGGAGCTGGGACAATCCATTCGGCAATGCGCTCGTCACTTCGATCAAGTTCGAGGCGCTGGCGGGCCTGCCGGCCCCCGGTTGCGGCGTCTGCAACAACCAGAGCG
>CAZVNC010000101.1:0-4833 GCA_964628305.1 uncultured Ideonella sp. | reverse complement strand
ACCCGGCAGCGTCGCGCTGATGGCGGCCGGCCTTGCGGTGATGGGATTCGTCGCCCGGCGCCGCCGCAGCGCCTGAGCGGGCGCCCTCTGTCGAGCCCGGCGCGCGCCCTTCGGGGGCGCACGGCGCTCGTGCCTATCATCGGCGGCATGCCTGCCTCGCTCGATGGTCAGCTCGTCGTCGCGATTTCGTCGCGCGCGCTGTTCGACTTCGAGGAGGAGAACCGCGTCTTCGAAGCCGATGACGACCGCGCCTACATGGCGCTGCAGCTTGCCCGGCTCGATGCGCCGGCCCGGCCCGGGGTCGCGTTCTCGCTCGTCAACAAGCTGCTGGCGTTCAACCGGGCCGACACCCAGCGGGTCGAGGTCGTGATCCTGTCGCGCAACGATCCGGTCTCCGGGATGCGCGTGTTCCGCTCGGCGAAGCACTACGGACTTTCGATCCAGCGCGGCGTCTTCACGCGCGGCGAATCGCCGTGGCGCTACCTGCGCCCGCTGGCGGCGAACCTGTTCCTCTCGACCAACGAATCCGATGTGCGCTCTGCACTCGACGCCGGCGTGCCTGCGGCACGCGTCTATCCGCAATCGGCGCGGGCGTCGGATGCGCATCCTTTCGAGGTGCGGATCGCGTTCGACGGTGACGCGGTGCTGTTCTCCGACGAGGCCGAGCGCGTGTTCCAGGATGCGGGACTTGCCGCGTTCCAGAGCCACGAGGACGAGCGCGCGGCGATGCCTCTGGGCGCGGGGCCGTTCAAGCCGCTGCTGGAGGCGCTGCACACGCTGCAGCGCGAAGGCTCGAGCACCATGCGCATCCGCACCGCACTCGTCACCGCGCGCAGCGCGCCGGCGCACGAGCGCGCGATTCGCACACTGATGGATTGGCGCGTCGAGATCGATGAGGCGATGTTCCTCGGCGGCTTGGCGAAGGGCGAATTCCTGCGCGAGTTCGAGCCCGACTTCTTCTTCGACGACCAGACCGGACACGTCGACGGCGCCGCGCCGCATGTGCCGTCGGGGCACGTCGCTTCCGGAGTGGCGAACCGCTGATCCGGCGCGTCGGATGCGCCGCTTGCGTCTGGTTACACCTCCGCGCCGGAGAAGGTGCGCATCCCCCTAGAACGCCAGTTGCGCGCACAAGGTGGCGTTTCTATTCTCGGTCGTCCACCTTCGAACGACCAAGGAGCCAACATGGCCACCGCCAAACGCGACACACGCAGCGTCCCGCTCGAGATCCGCGCCTCGATCAGCCAACCGCCGGCAGACTTGCCGGGCATCGTCGCCTACGCCTTCAGCCAGGGCGGCGCGCTGCTCGACATGCAGGCGCTCGACAAGGGCGGCAACACCCGGCTCGCGCTGCCGGTGGGCAAGGAGGCGCAATCGGTGCGCGTCGTGCTCGGCCCGCAGATGGACAAGGGCACGCTCGACGTCGGTGAACTGCTGCGCCGCGGCGGCATGGACGCGCACGTCGCGCTGCGACCCGGCGTCGAAAAGCTCCCGCCGCTCGGGTTCGAGGTCGGCCCCGACATCTGGCGCCAATGGATAGGCAGGCTGTGCCTCGTCAAGGGCACGTTGCTCAAGAGCGTCGTCAGCGGCGGTGTGACGCTGAAATTGCCGGTCTGCAATGCGGCGATCGACATCTACGAGGTCGACCCGTGGCCGGTGATCATCGTCAAGTTGCCCGACATCGACATCGACCGACTGCGCGACATCATCGACGGACCGTGGCCGCCGATCGACTTCCCGGTGCCGCCGCGCCCGCCCGAGCGCTTTCCGGGTGGCTTCGGCTTCGACCCCGCGGGGCCGATCAGCCTGAATCCGCAGCCGCTGCCGCCGAAGCGGCTGCGCGCGCGGATCGGCAACCCCGGCTCGATCCGCGGCTTCGATCCGCAGCCTGATCCGCCGGTCGCGATGCTGCAGACAACGTCGCTGCCGGCCGATCTGCAGATCGCGGCGCGCGCCTCGCGGCCGATCTTCGAGCGCGCGGTGATCGCGAACATCGACCTGCTGCGCCCGATTCTGTGCTGGCTGTTCCCGATCTTCGTCACCCGCACCAAGCTCGTCACCGTGATGACCGACGAGTGCGGACACTTCAGCGCATTGATCTGGCGCTCTTACTTCGATCTCGACGTCCCGGACCTCTACTTCGTCGCCCGCCAGCGCATCTGGCCGGGCTTCTGGGTCACGATCTACGAACCGAAGCCCATTGCCTGTCACACGTGGTGGGATTACGTCTGCGGCACCGAGGTCACGCTCGTCACGACCCACCCGCTCGCGCATGCCTGCCCGCCCTGCCTGCCGGTCGTCGCACCCAACAACTGGGTGCTGTTCATGGCCGTCGGCAACACCTCGGTCTGGCGCATCCATGGCGCGAACAGCACGACCAAGGTCGGCGCGGTCGGGCACGACCCGGCGAAGCTGGGACTGCTCGACAACGCCGCGCCGTGGGGCGGGACGCTGCGGCCGCGGCTCGAGTTCGACACCTCGCTGCGCAGCGACCTCGGCGTGCGCTACTACCGAGTCTCGTACAAGCGGCCGGCCGAGGCCGAGAGCGAATGGCGGCCGAGCACCGACGCGATCAACCGCCACTACACGCATGAGGTCGGCGGCGACCTGATCCTCGAGCAGTATCCGCTCGGTCCGCAGACGGTCGGCGCGTCGGCGCACCTGTGCGAAATTCCGCCCGGGCTGCCGCCGACCGGACAGTGGTCGACGCCGAACGTCGTGCTCGACACGCAGAGTGCCGTCATCCCGACCGTCGCCGTCGCGCCCGGCACCGGCTTCGACGCCAGCGGCGACCCGATCGGCGGCGACCAGGGCGGGCTGTGGCAGATCAAGGTCGAACTGTTCGACGCCGCGGGCAACCTCGTCGATCCCGAAGCACTCGGCATCAAGTGGCGGGTGCCGGAAAGCATCGATCTGAGCGGCACCATCCAGACCCACGACGCGGCCGATCTGGGTCTGGTCGACGCCGCACAGAACCGCATGGTGCTCACGCTGCGGGTCGACAACAACCCGACCTTCGCGCGCATCGACGCGCCGAGCGTCGGCGGCAGCACTGCGGCCGACGAATGCGGCGTGATGAACTATGCATCGCGTGCGCTCGCGGTCGACGTGCCCTTCCTCGCGCTGCAGCGCAATCGCTTCGCCACCTATTCGTTCTACGTCCAGCGCGGTGCGGTGTCGCCCGCTGAATACAGCGCGAGCGGGACCGCGGCGGCGAATGCGGCCGGCATGCCGGGCGCGATTCCGCCGTCGCCGCCGGGCGATCCGCTGCCGACGGTGGACAGCCTGCTCGACGCCTGCGTGCTCGCCGGTTTCACCGAGAACCTGCACGTCTGGCATGGTGCGACGGACGGCTGGTCGCGCCAGTCGCAGTACGACAGCAGCGCCGCGCGCGCGTTCGTCCTTGCGCCGGGGGGCAATCTCGCCGCTTGACGCGAACGCACACCCAGCGGATGTCGATCGGGATCGGCACGTGTGACGCCCCGGCAGCCTTGGACGGGGCGTCGATTCACACGCTCTGACGCAGGCCCTCGAGGTCGAGCACGCGCAGCCCGCCGTACTCGATGCGGATGCAGCCGCGCGCCTGCAACGTGCGCAGCGACTCGTTCACGCGCTGGCGCGACAGGCCGACGAGGTAGCCAAGCTCCTGCTGCGTGATCCGCAGCAGTTCGCCGACACCGGGATAAAGGGTCGGATGAAAGAGCGCCGCGAGGCTGCGGGCGACGCGCACGTCGGGGTCGCTCATGCGGTCGATCTCGCGCGCCGCGATGAACTGGCCGAGGCGTTCGTTGAGCTGGCGCATGATGAAGCCGTTGAAGGCGATGCTGCGCCCGAGCAGCCAGTGAAAGCTCTCGACCGAGATTCCGGCGACAACGCTCTTGCGCAAAGCCTGGATGTTGTAGCGATACGGCTCGCGCTTGATCGCGGTCCCCTCGCCGAACCAGCCGCCGCTGGGCACGCCGGTGAAGGTGATCGGCACGCCGTACGCGCTGTCGCTGCTCATCTTGAGCAGGCCGTCGACGACGCCGAACCAATAGGTCGCCGGCCGGCCGACGCGGCACAGCAGTTCGCCGGCGGGCACATCGACGACCAGGATGTCGGCCTCGGCGCGCGCCCTCTCTTCGCGATCGCCGAGCACCCCGAGCCAGTGGATTCCGGCCAGTTCGTCGCGCGTGGCCGGACGTGCCCGGGCGCGCAGCGGTTGGGTGGCGGCGCTCATCGCGGTGCAAACGGTTTCGGCGCGGATGCCGCACGAACGCGGTAGGGCATCATGACTCTGCGGGGAAATACTGAGCGAGGGAACCCGATGAATGTCGCCGTAACGACAACCCGGCGTCAAACTGGAGCCTAGCATTGCCCGCGTGAACCCGCTGCCCTCTGTCGGAGCCACGCGTTGAAGACGACCTTTCCGCGCCTGATGCTCGAGCACGCGAAGTCGCGCCCGACGGCCGCTGCGCTGCGCGTGAAGGAGTTCGGCATCTGGCAGACGACAACCTGGGCCGCGCTCGCCGAACTCGTGCGCGACCTCGCCTGCGGGCTGGCCGAAGCGGGCCTGAAACGCGACGACCACATGGTCGTGATCGGCGAGAACCGGCCGCGTCTGTACGCCGCGATGCTCGCCGCGCAATCGCTCGGCGCGGTCCCAATTCCGCTTTATCAGGACGCAGCGGCGGCCGAGTTCGCGTTTCCGATCAACAACGCCGACGTCGCGTTCGCGATTGTCGAGGACCAGGAGCAGGTGGACAAGTTGCTCGAACTGCGCGAGCAATGCCCGAAGCTCGGGCGCATCTGGTACGACGACCCGCGCGGCCTGCGCAACTACGCGCAGCCGGG
>CAZVNC010000100.1:840-7668 GCA_964628305.1 uncultured Ideonella sp. | reverse complement strand
CTCGTAGACGCTCATCTCGAGCATCTTCGGATCGATCAGGATCAGGCGCACGTCGCGCGCCTCGGCCTTATAGAGCAGCGACAGGATCATCGCGTTGATGCCGACCGACTTGCCGGCGCCGGTCGTTCCGGCGACCAGGCAATGCGGCATCTTCGCCAGGTCGGCGACGATCGGCGCGCCGATGATGTCCTTGCCGAGGCCGATCGTCAGCTGCGACGCGGCGTCGTTGTAGACCTGCGAGCCGAGGATCTCGGAGAGTCGGATCATCTGGCGCCGCGCATTCGGCAACTCGAGCGCCATCGTCGTCTTGCCGGGGATCGTCTCGACGACGCGGATGCTGACGAGGCTCAAGGACCGCGCCAGATCCTTCGCCAGGTTGACGACCTGCGCGCCCTTCACGCCGGTCGCCGGCTCGATCTCGTAGCGCGTGATCACCGGGCCGGGCGAGGCGGCGACGACGCGCACTTCGACGCCGAAGTCCTTCAGCTTCTTCTCGATCAGGCGCGAGGTCATCTCGAGCGTGTCGGCGGTGACGCTTTCGGTGCGGCCCGGCGCGGCGTCGAGCAGATCGACCTGCGGCAGCCGGGTGTCCGCGAGTTCGACGAACAGCGGCTTCTGGCGCTCCTTGGCGACGCGCGCGGACTTCGGCACCTCGACGACCTCGGGTTCGATGACGATCGGCAGATGCTCGTCCTGCAACTGGATCTCGGCCTCGACGACATGCTCGCGCTCGCGCAGCGCCGCCGCGCCCAGACGCTGATCCTCGGCGCGCTCGATGCGCTCGGCCCGATGCTCACGCACGCCTTCGAGGCGGGCGCCGATCGCCTCGGCGACCGCGAGCCACGAGAAGCGAAACGCAAGCGAAAGCCCGGCCAGCAACGTCGCGATCCACAGCACGCCCGAGCCGGCGAAGCCGAGCCACTTCATGCTCAGCGGCCCGAGCGTATAGCCGAGCACGCCGCCGGCGTGGTCCGGCAGGCGGGACTCCCAGGCATACAGGCGGGTCCATTCGAGCGCACAGCTCGCAGCCAGCAGCAGCCCGAGGCCGACCCAGAACGGCCAGCGTGACAGCGGCTGCGTCGGCCCGGCGGCGTCGGATCGCAGCAGCCGGGCAAGCGCGCCGAGCCAGGCGCGCAGCGTCGCCGCCATGATCCACCACGCCGAATAGCCGAACAGGAAATACGCGAAGTCCGAAAGCCAGGCGCCGCCGACGCCGGCCCGGTTGTGCGTCACGAGCGACGTGCCGGAAGTCGAGAACGCGGCATCGGCCGGGTTGTAAGTCGCGAGCGCGAGCAGCGCGAGCAGCCACAGCACGGCGCCGAACAGGACGCTGGTCTGGGCGCGCCAGGCCGCCACCGGGACAGCGGCGTGCGCACGGGCCGGTTGGCGAGTGTAGGCAGCACCCGCTGCCGATGCGCCGCTACCGAGGGAGCCGAGCGGAAAAGTCATGCGCGCGATTGTGGCCCATCGGCCGCCTTCACTCGGTGGCGAGACGCTGCTTGAGGACGACCGAACCGCCGTCGAGCGTCTCGATCATGCCGCGCTCTTCGAGGTCCTTCATCACCCGGCTGACCATCTCGCGCGACGCGCCGACGACCTTGGCGAGGTCCTGGCGCGAGACCTTGCCGCGGATCAGCTTGCGCTCGCCATCGTCTTCGGCCATTTCGAGAAGCGCGCGCGCGACGCGGCCGTAGACGTCGAGCAGCGCGAGCGACTCGATCTGGCGGTCGGCGGCGCGCAGCCGCTGCACGAGTCCGTGCAGGATCGCGTAGGCCAGGCTCGAAGCCTCGGGCAGGCAGCGCGCGAAATCGGCGCGGCCGAGAACGAGCATGTCTGTCTGCACTTCGGCGCGCACCGTTGCCGAGTGCGGCGCATCATCGATCAGGCTCATCTCGCCGACATAGTCGCCCGGGTGCAGCGCGGCGAGGATCACCTCGCGGCCGCGCGAATCGGCGGTCAGCACGCGCGCCCGGCCATTGAGCAGGATGTACAGCGCGTTCGACTTGCGGCCATGCTCGACGATGACCTCGCCGCGCCTGAAGCGCCGCTTGACGACGCTGTCGGCAATGCCCTGCGCCTGATCGTTGGTCAACATCGAGAACAGCGGCACGCGTCGGATCAGATCGAGGCTGGACAGCATGGTCATGGGGTGAGTCCTCCGGATGAGTAGATGGTCGTCACAGGATCGTCGAGCGGTCGCGTGCTTCGCGCTCCGTAGAATGGGTCTATTGTGACTGGGCTGTGATGACGCCCGCACCCATCGTCACCGGCTCGCAACTTGACCCGGGCCCGCACGCCCCAATCTGTCTCACCTGCTCCACATCTGCCCTCCGATCATGACGACCGCCTCCCCGTTGCACGCCCGTTTGTTGATCCTCGGCTCCGGCCCGGCCGGCTACACCGCGGCGATCTATGCCGCGCGCGCCAACCTCGAGCCGGTGCTCGTCACCGGCATGTCGCAGGGCGGCCAGTTGATGACGACGACCGATGTCGATAACTGGCCGGCCGACGTGATGGGCGTGCAGGGTCCCGAGCTGATGCAGCGCTTCCTGCAGCACGCCGAGCGCTTCGAGACGCGCATCGTCTTCGATCACATTTCGAGCGTCGACCTGTCCAGGCGGCCGTTCACGCTGCAGGGCGACACCGGCAGCTACACCTGCGACGCGCTCGTGATCGCGACCGGCGCGAGCGCCAAGTACCTCGGTCTGCCCTCCGAAGAGGCCTTCATGGGCCGCGGCGTGAGCGGATGCGCGACCTGCGACGGTTTCTTCTACCGCGGCCAGGAGGTATGTGTCGTCGGCGGCGGCAACACGGCGGTCGAGGAGGCGCTTTATCTGTCGAACATCGCGAGCAAGGTCCATCTGGTGCACCGGCGCGACAAGTTCCGCGCCGAGCCGATCCTGGTCGACAAGCTGAATGCCAAGGTGGCGGCGGGCGCAATGCAACTGCACCTGTGGCACACGCTCGACGAGGTGCTGGGCGACGCCTCGGGCGTCACCGGCGTGCGCCTGAAGAATGTGCAGGACGGCAAGACGAGCGAGTTGAAGCTCCAGGGCTGCTTCATCGCGATCGGGCACCAGCCCAACACCGACATCTTCAAGGGCCAGCTCGAGATGAAGGACGGCTACATCCTGACGAGGAGCGGCCTCTCGGGGATGGCGACGATGACGAGCGTCGACGGCGTCTTCGCCGCCGGCGACGTTCAGGACCATGTCTACCGGCAGGCGATCACGAGCGCCGGCACCGGCTGCATGGCGGCGCTCGACGCGCAGCGCTTCCTCGAGCAGGAGTAACGGGCGCCCGACGCGGATATCGCGGCGGCTACCGGCACCGGTCGCCGGGGTGGGACCGCTTGCAGCTATAATCTGCGTCTTTACTGCGGGTCGCGCCTTGTCTAGCGCGCGACGCTGCCGGCGACGCCAAGCGCATTGCGCGCTGCGGCGCCCCATTCCAACGAATCAATCACGGAGTAGCGTCATGGCACGCGTCTGTCAAGTCACGGGCAAGGGCCCGATGGTGGGCAACAAGGTTTCCCACGCCAACAACCGCACGAAGCGCCGCTTCCTGCCGAATCTGCAGTACCGCAGGTTCTGGCTCGAGAACGAGAACCGCTGGGTCCGGCTGCGCATCAGCGCGGCGGCGCTGCGGCTGATCGACAAGGTCGGCATCGAGAAGGTCGTCGCCGACTTGCGCGCGCGCGGCGAAATCTGAACCGGGAGCAAGCATCATGGCAAAAGGCGGACGCGAAAAGATCAAGCTGGAATCATCGGCCGGCACCGGGCACTTCTACACCACCGACAAGAACAAGAAGACAACGCCCGAGAAGCTCGAGATGATCAAGTTCGACCCCAAGGCGCGCAAGCACGTGACCTACAAGGAGACGAAGCTGCGTTGAAAGCGCCTCGTCCCGAATGCAGAGCCCGTCCGGCAGTCGCTTGGCGGGCTTTCTTGTTGATCGCCCCCTTGCGCGGCGGTCCGGCGTGTAAAGTGGCGTGACATCGGCTTACGGAGTGCGCATGACTGCATCCCGACTCGAAACGATCACTCTCGGCGGCGGATGCTTTTGGTGCCTCGAGGCGGTCTACCTGCGCGTCGACGGCGTCACCGCGGTCGAGTCCGGCTACAGCAATGGACACGTCCCCCATCCGAGCTACGAGCAGGTCTGCGGCGGCGACACCGGGCATGCCGAGGTGGTGCGCGTCACTTTCGATGCGCAGAGAATCTCGCTTCGGGAACTGCTCGCGATCTTCTTCGTCATTCACGACCCGACGACACTGAACCGGCAAGGCAACGACATCGGCACCCAGTACCGCTCGGGCATCTACTTCGAGAATCCGGAGCAGGAAGCCACCGCGCGCGAAGTGATCGCCGAACTCGCCGCCAGCCGCGGGACGGCCCGGCCCGTCGTCACCGAAGTGCTGCCGCTTGCGAACTACTCGCGCGCCGAGGCCTATCACCAGCGCTACTTCGAGCAGCACCCCGAGCAAGGCTATTGCGCTTACGTCGTCGCGCCCAAGGTCGAGAAGTTCCGCCACACCTTTGCGGCTCGGGTGCGCCCGCCGGCATGAAATGACCGCCGGCGAGCCCGCGCCCTCCTCGCCGCCCACGCAAGACGCGCCCGGAGCGTCCGATCCGAGCGCCGCGGCAAGGCTCGCGACCGCCGAGCGCCAGGTCGAGCAGCTCTCGCGCCAGCTCGAGCTGGCCCAGGGTTTCGGGCGGATCGCGATCGTCGAGCGCGACCTGCGCACCGGCGACGGCCAATGGAGTGCGCAGGCCTACAGGCTGTACGGCTTCGATCCATCCGGCGGCCCGCCGCGCTTCGAGGATGTCGCGGCCCACATCCACCCGCAGGACCGCGACCGCGTGGTCGCCAGTTTCAGGCTGGCCAGCGCGTCCGCGGGTCGCCACGAGACGCACTTCCGGGTCGTCCATCCTGGCGGTGAAATCCGCTACCTGCACTCGCTCAGCGAAGCACGCAACGGTGCCGACGGCGCGCCGCAGTTCATGACCACCGTGCTGATCGACGATACCGACGAAGTCCTTCGCCAGCAGGCCGCGGGCCGCGAGAACGCGCAGCTCGCGACGACGCTCGAGATGACCGGTCTTTCGGTGTGGCGGATCACGCCCGACACCGGGCGCATTTC
This sequence comes from uncultured Ideonella sp., assembly GCA_964628305.1. Lineage (GTDB taxonomy): Bacteria > Pseudomonadota > Gammaproteobacteria > Burkholderiales > Burkholderiaceae_C > CAIKUF01. Next base: position 2,524 of record CAZVNC010000100.1, on the reverse strand, counting down.
CTTCAACGAAGCCGGCTACCGCAACATGGGCATGGTGCCCGCGCCGGCCGACCTGGCGCTGCAAACGATTCGTGACCTCGCCCATCCAGATGATCGCGCCGCGATCGTCGCCGCGGCCGATGCCGCGCTCGAAGGCAACGCCGCGGTGAGCCTGCGGGCACGCTATCGCAACCCCGATGGCAGCTATCGCACGCTGATGACGCGGCGTGTCGCGCAGCGCGACGCGGACGGCCGGGTGCAAGCGCTGCTCGGCGTGTCGCTCGACATCAGTGCCGAGGTCGAGGAGCGCGAACGCGCGAACGCGCTGGCGCTCAGCATGGAGCTCATCAGCGAGGCGGTCGGTGTCGGCCTGTGGACGCTCGATCTGGAATCGGGCGTCGTCGAGTGGAACGCGCAGATGTACCGTCTGTACGGCCTGGCGCCCCGCACCCCGGCTCCGCAGGCCACTGTCTGGATGGAAGACCTCGCGCATCCGCAAGATCGCGCACGCGTGGCGCGCGAGCGAAAGCGATCGCGCGTCGCCGGCGAGATCGACTTCGAGACCGACTTTCGGATCCGCCAGCCTGATGGCGGTTGGCGCTGGGTCGCGTGCCGGTCGCGACGCGCATTGCGCAATGGCCGGCCGACGCTGTTCGGCATCCATCTCGACATCCAGAAGGCGAAGCTCGCCGAACAGGCACTGCGCGACAAGGCGGCGGCCGAGCAGGCGAGCCGGGCGAAGTCCGAGTTTCTCGCCCACATGAGCCACGAATTGCGCACCCCGCTGAATGCCGTGATCGGGTTTTCTCAGTTGCTGGCGCACGACGGGATCGATGCCCTGAGCGCGTCTCAGCGCGAGCGCGCACAGCGCATCGAGGCCGCCGGCAACCACCTGCTCGCGCTGGTCGACGACGTGCTCGACCTCGCCGCGATCGAGGCCGGATCGCTTGCGATCGCCGATGAAGCCGTTGCCCTCGACGGCCTGCTGCGCGACGTCGTGCAATGGATGGAGCCGCTGGCGCGCCGGGCTGAAGTCGAGCTTCGCGCCGAGCCGGTCGGAGCCGGTGCGGTACGCGCCGATGCGCGCCGCCTGCGCCAGGTGCTGACGAATCTCGTCAGCAACGCAATCAAGTACAACCACCGCCACGGCTGGGTCCGACTGCGCACGCAAAGCCGCCGTCGCGAAGCGCTCGAAGGTTGGGACGTGATCGTGACCGACAACGGGCCCGGCTTGTCACCCGAGCAGCAGCGCGGCCTGTACGAACCCTTCAACCGGGTCGGTGCGGAACGCGGCAACGTGGTCGGCACCGGAATCGGGCTGACGATTGCGCACCGCCTCGTCGATCGGATGGGCGGAACGCTCGAAGTCCGAAGCGAGGTGAATGCGGGCTGCGAGTTCCGGGTTTGGCTGCCGAAGGCGATTGGAAGTGCACACTGGGCGGCAGCCCCGGCACACGACGCCGCGGGCATCGCGCCTCCCGCCGCCGGATCCTCGGCGGACACGCTGCACGTGCTTTGCATCGAGGACGATCCGACCAACCTGCTGCTCGTGCAGCAACTCATCGCGCTGCGGCCGGCGATCGCGCTGCGCCTGGCAGCCGATGGCGCGAGTGCGCTGCGCGACGCGCTTGCCGCACCGCCCGACGTGATGCTCATCGACATGCATCTGCCGGACATCGACGGCCTCGAAGTCCTGCGCCGGGTG
>CAZVNC010000100.1:0-830 GCA_964628305.1 uncultured Ideonella sp. | reverse complement strand
CGAAGCGCCGGAGCTTGGCAAGACGGTCTGCATCGCGCTCTCGGCCAATGCGATGGCCGAGGACATCGTCCGCGCGCGCGCCGCCGGCTTCGCCGACTACTGGACCAAGCCGATCGCGTTCGGCCCCTTCCTTGCCCAGCTCGACGCGCTGATCGAGCGCCGCCATCCGACCCAGTTGGCAGGCCGGACGCGTTGAACGATCGCCCCCACCCGCCTCAGGGCGCAAGCCTTTCGCGCCGCCAGCCGGTACCGTCGCGCCGATAGCGCAGCCGGTCGTGCAGGCGCGACTTGCGGCCCTGCCAGAATTCCCAGACCTCGGGCGCGAGCCGAAAGCCGCCCCAGTGCGGCGGGCGCGGCGGGTCGAGCATGAACTTCGCGCTCACCTTCGCCGCATTCGAGACCAGCACGGCGCGCGACGCGATCACCTCGCTCTGCGGTGAGGCCCAGGCGCCGATCCGCGAGTCGAGCGGTCGCGACGCGAAATATGCATCCGACTCCTGCGCACTGACGCGCTCAACGCGGCCCTCGATGCGAACGACGCGTTCGAGCTCGACCCAGTGGAACTGCAGTGCGGCATCCGGATGGACGGCCAACTCGCGGCCCTTGCGGCTGTCGTAGTTCGTGTACCAGACGATGCCGCGTTCATCCAGGCCCTTGATCAGCACGATCCGGGTCGACGGCCGGCCGTCGGCGCCGACGGTGGCAAGCGTCATCGCATTCGGCTCCGGCAGTTCGGCCTGCAAAGCCTGATCGAGCCAGAGGCGGAACTGACGCAGCGGATCGGCGTCACTCGCGCCCTCGTCGAGCGCGGCGCGTTCGTAGCTCTTGCG
>CAZVNC010000099.1:0-7678 GCA_964628305.1 uncultured Ideonella sp. | reverse complement strand
CGGCGACCAACCGGCCCGACATCCTCGACCCGGCCCTGCTGCGACCGGGCCGCTTCGACCGTCAGGTCTATGTGACGCTGCCCGACGTTCGCGGCCGCGAGCAGATTCTGAACGTGCACATGCGCAAGGTGCCGATCGGGCAGGACATCCGCGCCGACATCCTGGCGCGCGGCACACCCGGCTTTTCGGGGGCCGATCTGGCCAACCTCGTCAACGAGGCGGCGCTCTTCGCGGCGCGGCGCAGCGGCCGGGTCGTCGAGATGAACGACTTCGAGCGCGCCAAGGACAAGATCATGATGGGACCGGAGCGCAAGTCGATGGTCATGCCCGAGGAGGAGCGGCGCAACACGGCGTATCACGAGTCCGGCCACGCGCTCGTCGCGCGGCTGATGCCCAAGACCGACCCGGTGCACAAGGTGACCGTCATCCCGCGCGGCCGCGCGCTCGGCGTGACGATGCAGTTGCCCGAGACGGACCGCTACAGCATGGACAAGGAACGGATGCTGTCGACGATTTCGGTGCTCTTCGGCGGACGGATTGCGGAAGAGGTCTTCATGCACCAGATGACGACCGGCGCGAGCAATGACTTCGAGCGTGCGACGCACCTCGCGCGCGACATGGTGACGCGCTACGGCATGACCGACGAGCTCGGGCCGATGGTCTATGCCGAGAACGAAGGCGAAGTCTTCCTCGGCCGCTCGGTGACGAAGCAGGTCAATGTGTCGGAAGAGACGATGCAGAAGGTCGACCAGCAGATCCGCCGCATCATCGACGAGCAGTACGCGATCGCGCGCAAGCTGATCGAGGAAAACCAGGACAAGATGCACGCGATGGCCAAGGCGCTGCTCGAGTGGGAAACGATCGACAGCGACCAGATCGAAGACATCATGACCGGCAAGCCGCCGCGGCCGCCGAAGGACTGGACGAGTCCCGCGGCCAAACCGGCCGGCGCGACGCCGCCGGCCGATCCCGACGGCACGCCGGCGACGGTGTGAATTAGCAACGCAGACCACGCGCATCGGGGCTTCGGCCCCGTTGCGTTTTTCGGCTGCGCTGGCGTCTACCTTGCATTCGAACATGTTCTGGCAGACGACACGACACGCCATCGACCTGTCGCGGCCGCGGGTGATGGGCATCGTCAACGTGACGCCGGATTCGTTCTCGGACGGCGGCGCGCATGCGACGACCGCGGCGGCGCTGGCGCATTGCGAGCAAATGGTTCGCGACGGCGCGGACATCCTCGACATCGGCGGTGAGTCGAGCCGCCCCGGTGCGGCGCGCGTGTCTGCACTGGACGAACTGGCGCGCGTGCTGCCGGTGCTGCGCGGCGCGCTGACGCTCGGGGTTCCGGTCTCGGTCGACACCTGCAAGCCGGAAGTGATGCGCGAGGCGCTCGCGCTCGGCGTCGACATCGTGAACGACATTCGCGCCTTGCAGGCGTCCGGTGCGCTCGACATCGTCGCCGGGCATCCGACGTGTGGCGTCTGCCTGATGCACATGAAGGGCGAGCCGCAGAGCATGCAGAACGACATCCGTTACGACGATGTCGTCGCCGAGGTCACGGCCTTCCTCGCGGCGCGATCGCAGGCCTTGATGGAGCGCGGCGTTGCGCGCGACCGGATCGTGCTCGATCCGGGCATCGGGTTCGGCAAGCGTGCCGAGCAAAACCTCGAACTACTGCGCCGCCAACGCGAACTGCTCGCACCCGGCTTTGCGCTGCTTGTCGGCTGGTCGCGCAAGTCCACGCTTGGGCAACTCACGGGGCGCGCCGTCGGCGACCGCCTCGCGGCGAGCGTTGCCGCCGCGCTCGCCGCGGTCGACCGCGGCGCGGCCATCGTGCGCGTGCACGACGTTGCCGCGACGGTCGATGCACTCGCGGTCTGGCGCGCCGCGAGTGACAATCATCGATTCGCCGATTCCCCATCCGTACCGCTTCCAGAATCATGACAAGAACCTATTTCGGCACCGACGGCATTCGCGGCACCGTCGGCCACCCGCCGATCACGGCGGACTTCATGCTCCGCCTCGGCCACGCGGTCGGACGTGTACTGCGGCAGTCGACGCCGCGGCCGACCGTGCTGATCGGAAAGGACACGCGCATCTCGGGCTACATGATCGAGTCGGCGCTCGAGGCCGGCTTCGCGTCAGCCGGGGTCGATGTCCTGCTGACCGGTCCGCTGCCGACGCCCGGCGTCGCCTACCTCACGCGGGCGTTCCGGGTCGATCTGGGCGTCGTCATCAGCGCGTCGCACAACCCGTTCGACGACAACGGCATCAAGTTCTTCTCGGCGAGCGGGGAGAAGCTGCCGGACGCCTGGGAGCAGCGGGTCGAGACGGCGCTCGCCGAGCCGGCGCAATGGGTTGGATCGACCGAGCTCGGCAAGGCGCGGCGCCTCGACGATGCGCGCGGGCGCTACATCGAATTCTGCAAGGCGACGATCGGCAGCGATCAGTCGCTCAAGGGGCTGAAGATCGTCGTCGACGCGGCCCATGGCGCCGCCTACCAGGTCGCTCCGGCCGTCTTCCATGAACTGGGCGCCGAGGTCGTTGCCATCGGCTGCGCTCCCGACGGACTCAACATCAACGCCGGTTGCGGCGCGACGGCACCTGCTGCGCTGCTGCAGGCGGTCAAGGAGCAGGGCGCCGACTACGGCGTCGCGCTCGATGGCGACGCCGACCGGCTGCAACTGGTCGACGCCGCGGGGCGGCTCTACAGCGGTGACGAACTGCTCTACGTGATGGTCGTCGATCGCCTTGCGCGCGGCCTGCCGGTGCCAGGGGTGGTCGGCACCCTGATGACGAACCTCGGGGTCGAGCAGGCCCTCGCCGCGCGCAAGGTTCCGCTCGTGCGGGCCAAGGTCGGCGACCGCTACGTGCTCGAGGAACTCAACGCGCGCGGCTGGACGCTCGGCGGCGAGGGCTCGGGCCATCTGCTGGCGCTCGACAAGCACACCACCGGGGACGGCATCGTCAGTGCGCTGCAAGTGTTGATGGCGATCGGCCGCAACGGCAAGCAGCTTTCCGGGTTGCTGGCCGGCGTGAATCTCTTTTCGCAGACGCTGATCAACGTCCGCATCGCCCGCGAGGACGACTGGACGGCTAATCCGCGCCTGCAGTCCGAGCAGCGGCGTGTGCAGGATGAACTGGCCGAGGAGGGTCGCGTACTGATCCGGGCCTCCGGTACCGAGCCCGTGCTGCGCGTCATGGTCGAGGCGCGCGATGCATCGAAGGGCCGGGCCTGTGCCGAGCGACTGGCCGAAAGCGTGCGTGTCTGAAGCGCTGTGGACCGCTGCCGACCAAAGGCAATGTTGCGGCCGCAGTCGGTAACGCACGGCGGGTTGGGCTTCGCTCGCATTCGTACCGCGCCGCCTACTTCATCACCCCGGCTTCGCGGTAGAACCTGATCGCGCCTGGATGAAATGGCACGATCGTGCCGGCCATCGCCGTCTCGAGCTTGATGCCCTTGGCGGCGTTGTTCGCGGCGATGAGTGTCGGCAGGTTGTCGAACAATGCCTTCGTCATGGCGTACACCGTGTCGTCGGCGACGCCGGTGTGCGAGACGAGGAAGGTCTTGATCGCGGCAGTCGGCACATCGGCCGTCTGGCCGGTGTAGGTATCGGCTGGAATCGTCGTCGGCTGGTACGCGGCGCTGCCGATCCTGGCGATGACGCCGGGTGGAATCGGCAAGATCACGATCGGCGTCGACGATGCGAGATCGCGGATCGAGGCGACGCCGAGGCTGGCGGCATGCAGCGTGACGTCGAGTTGGTGGTCCTTCATCAAGTCGATCGATTCGCCGAACGGCAGGTGCTCGACCTTCGAAAAGTCTGCGTAACTCAGGCCTGCCGCTTTCAACACCGCGCGCGCGTTGCGCTCGGTGCCCGACTTCGGCGTGCCGACCGAGATGCGCTTGCCCTTCAGGTCAGCCAGGGTCTTGATGCCTGAACTGCCGCTGGCCACGATCTGGATATGGCTGGGGTTGAGGCCGGCGACCGAGCGCAGCTTGTCCAGCGGCTTGGCGAAGCCGGCTTCCTTGTCCCCCTTCCAGGCGTCAAACAGCAGGTCGCCTGGCGTGAGCGCGATCTCGCCCCGCCCGGCCTGCAACAGGTTGAGGTTTTCGGCGGGCGCCTTCGTGGCCTGCACCGTGACCTTTGCATCCGGCAGCGCCTTGCCCCAGATCTGCGACATCGCGACGCCCATCGCATAGTAGACGCCGCCTTGCCGGCCGGTCAGCACATTGATGAACTTCTGCCGCGCGAACGCGAGCGGCGCGCACGCGAAGGCTGCGCCGCCGGCGGCGCCCATTACAAGGCAACGGCGCGAGACCAGGCGTTCGGATTCGTGCATCGGGTTCTCCTGCAAGCACTGAGAAAATGCGGCGTGTGCGTTGGTACCGCTATCAAGCGGTGCGCCCGACTGTGGACGCATGGTCGGGTTTGCGGTAGATCGATTTCCCACACATCTTTCGCAGGTTGCAGCACGCGTATTGCGCGGCGGCCTCTATTGCAGCGCCTGATCGCGCCGGAAGATCGACGTCGCCTCGTTGCGATCGGTCGGGCGGCGCTCGCTGGCGATCCATTGCCAGTCCGGCACTTCGCGCCGCGGATGATCGCGCGTTTCGAGCACCAGCAGCCATCTGCAATGCGCCTTCCGCGGCGCGTTGACGGCCTGGACCCGAAAGCCGCCAAAGTACTCCAAGGCTGCGATCTGTGCACGCGGAACATCGAGCGTGGCGACGCAGTCCGAGCGCGGCACATGGCGCGCGATGCGCTCGATCTGCACCCGGTAGCTGCGTGCGTAGTCGAAGAGCGGCAGCAGCAGCGTCATCAGCAGCAGCAGGCACAACGCGACGCCGCTCGCCGGCAGCACGAGGCTCTTCCACAGCGGGTGGCGGTTGCGTCCGGTGCGCCATCTGACGAGCCACACCCAGGCCGCCGAAGCGAGCAGTGCAACGATCAGCGCAAGCGCCGAGAACGTGCTCTCGTAGCCCGGCGCGAGCTTGGCGACGTTGGCTGCCGGCTGGCTAGGAAAGCCGGTCTGCAGTGCGATGTAGACGACCCACACCGTGACCGCCGCGCCGCTGAAGAAGAAGATCGAGAACCAGTCGATTGCCGCAGAGGTCGCTCGTTGCAGGGTTGGCAATGCGAAGGCGGCGAGCACCGCGAGGGCCGGCAGCGACAGCATCAAGGCGCGGTCGGAGCTGTCCATCGCGATGCACGCGACCAGCCCGACCGTCGCGCAGCCCCACGGGACCGAGAGATGCCTTCTCGACAACTGGCGCCGCCAGCGCCACAGCGTCCACAGCGCGAGCAGCCAGGCGGGCCAGGTGAACCAGACTAGCAGACGCATCAGCGAGCCGACTTGCTGCAACGAATGAAGAGCCAACACGCGCCAGGCCCATGCGCTCATCAACGCCGCGACGGCGGATGCGAGCAGCATGGCAGCGACGATCCACCACGCAAAGCGGTTCAGTTCGCCGTAGTGCGAGCGGGCGCTCGCCACCAGGCCGACGACGCCCAGGCCGATGGCGACGCTGGGTGCGCCGCTGGCCGCCAGAACCGGCAGCGCGCACAGCACGGCAACCCGCGAGGCGCGCTCGCGAAACGGGCTGCAGGCCAGTGCGTATAGGTAGAGCGCGGCGGCCGTCAACTGGACGATCTCGGGCGTTGTTTCGTGTCCGAGTTGGAGCAGTCCGAGGGTTGCGATCAGCGCCAGCAGCGCGCCATCGGCAATCGCACGCGCGTAATCGGTGCTCGTCGCCTCGCCGCCGAAGGCCAGCGGCAGCGGTTGCGCAGCCTCGGTGCGCGCAAGGTGATAGGCGGCGTACCAGGTCAGCATCAGCACGAACCCGAGCAGGATCGCGAACGGGATGCGTGCCGCCAGCGGCGCGCCGAGCCAGGGGCCGAACAGCTTGATGAAGACGGCACCAATCCAGTACGGCAGCAGCGCCGATTCGGGCGGCAGACCACCGAGCGTCGGGGACCACCACGCGCTGCGCCCTTCGGCGATGCTCAGCATGAAGCCGAATGCGCTGATATCGGCCGCCTTCCACGGGTCGCGCCCGAAGAGGCCCGGCACCAGATAGGCAGCGCACAGCAGCAGCAAGGGAATGCGCGGCAAGCGCTTGGCCTCGCGCTGGGTGACGAGAGCGGGATTCGGCGTGTTCACGGCGTCGTGGCGTCGAGGCAGGCGCGAATGATGCAGCAAGCCGCATGCAGTCGCGCACCGGGCGCAACCCTGTGCGCCGCGCTGCCGACCTCGGCGCGCCCGCACGTTTGCCGGACGCGGACGCAAAAAAGGCAGCCGAAGCTGCCTTGATCAGATCGCAGAAGCTGTCTCACTTCTTGATGTGCGCGAACTTGTTGCGGAACTTCTCGACCCGCCCGCCGAGTGAATCGACGCTCTTTTGCGTACCCGTGTAGAAGGGGTGCGACTCGCTTGTCGTCTCCAACTTGAACAGCGGCAACTCGCTGCCGTCGTCCATCTTCACCGTCTCGCGCGTCTGCGCGCAGGAGCGGGTGACGAACTTGAAGCCGTTCGAGAGATCGACGAAGCACACGTCGCGGTATTGAGGGTGAATGCCCTGTTTCATCTTGCGTCCTTGGGTAGCGCAAAGCGCGTTCGGTGTCGGTAGCCACTGCAAACCCCTTGCAGCACTTACCATACGAAGTCAACCGCAAATTATAGCGATTGCTTCAGCCGCCTCGGCGCATCATGTCGAAGAAGTCGTGGTTGTTCTTCGTCGCCTTCATCTTGTCGAGGATGAACTCCATCGCCTCGATCTCGTCCATCGGGTACAGCAGCTTGCGCAGGATCCAGGTCTTCTGCAGGATCTCGGGTTTCAAGAGCAGTTCCTCGCGCCGCGTGCCGCTCTTGTTGAGCAGGATCGAGGGATAGACGCGCTTTTCCGACATCCGGCGGTCGAGGTAGATCTCGCAGTTGCCGGTGCCCTTGAACTCCTCGTAGATGACCTCGTCCATGCGGCTGCCGGTGTCGATCAGCGCGGTGCCGATGATCGTCAGGCTGCCGCCTTCCTCGATGTTGCGCGCCGCGCCGAAGAAGCGCTTCGGGCGCTGCAGCGCGTTGGCGTCGACACCGCCGGTCAGCACCTTGCCAGACGAAGGCAGCACGTTGTTGTAGGCGCGCGCCAGGCGCGTGATCGAGTCGAGCAGGATGACGACGTCCTTCTTCATCTCGACCAGCCGCTTGGCACGCTCGATCACCATCTCGGCAACCTGCACGTGGCGCGCCGCCGGCTCGTCGAAGGTCGAGCTGATCACTTCGCCGCGCACCGTGCGCTGCATCTCGGTCACTTCCTCCGGCCGCTCGTCGACCAGCAGCACGATCAGATAGACCTCGGGATAGTTGGCGACGATCGCGTGCGCGAGGTGCTGCATCATGACTGTCTTGCCGCTCTTGGGTTGCGAGACGAGCAGCGCGCGCTGGCCTTTGCCGAGCGGCGCGATGAGATCGATGATGCGGCTCGTGATGTTCTCGTCGCCCTTCAGATTGTCGCGTTCGAGCTTGAACTGCTCCTTTGGGAAGAGCGGCGTCAGGTTCTCGAACATCACCTTGTGCTTGCTCTCCTCGGGCGTCTGGCCGTTGACACGGTCGACCTTCACTAGCGCGAAGTAGCGCTCGCCGTCCTTCGGAACGCGCACCTCGCCCTCGATCATGT
>CAZVNC010000098.1:0-7694 GCA_964628305.1 uncultured Ideonella sp. | reverse complement strand
GGCGCGCTCGATGCTGCTGACCGCGCTGCTTGCTGCGCTGCTCGCCTGCGCCGGCTGCGCGGTCGCGCCGCCGGCGCAGGCGCGCGAGGGCGTGGATGTCGGCAAGAAGTCGTGGGCCGCCGGGCTCGTGCCGGCCGATCAGATCGAGCAGGCCGCGGCGCAGCAGTACCTCCAGATGGAGCAAAAGGCGGCGCAGCAGCGCGCGCTCGCGCCGGCCGACAACCCGCAGCTCGTCCGGCTGCGCGCGATCGCCGACCGCATCATCCCGTACAGCTACGAGTGGAACGACCGCGCGCGGCAGTGGAAGTGGGAGGTGAACCTGTTCGGCAGCAAACAGGTGAACGCCTTTTGCATGCCGGGCGGCAAGATCGCGTTCTTCTACGGCCTTCTCGACCAGTTGCAGCTCAGCGACGACGAGGTTGCGATGGTGATGGGCCACGAGATCGCCCACGCGCTGCGCGAACACGCGCGCGAGCGGATGGGAAAGACAGCGGCCACGCGCGGCGCGATCGAGATCGGCTCGGCGCTGCTCGGGCTGGGCAACGGCGGGCGCTATCTGGCCGACATGGGCGGCCAGCTCGTCACGCTCAAGTTCAGCCGCGACGACGAGACCGAGGCCGATCTGGTCGGCCTCGAGATCGCCGCGCGCGCCGGCTACGACCCGCGCTCCGCGATCACGCTGTGGCAGAAGATGGCCGCCGCCGCGAAGGGCGCGCCGCCGCAATGGTTGTCGACGCACCCGAACAGCGGCTCGCGCATCAAGGACATCGAAGCGAGCCTGCCGGCCGTGCTGCCGCTCTACGAGCGGGCCGAGAAGCCGGCGCGCGTCTACGGCCCGCCGCCCAGGCGCAAGGCATGACGTCAGCCCCCAAGCTCACTCGAGCTCGCTGCCCCCCGAGGGGCGCCCGCCGACGGACCGGCGCAGCCGGATCCGTGTCCGCAGCTTGATCGTGACCGCTCGCTTCTTCGTTCCGTCGCGGGTTGGGGTGGGACGACCGGAGTGAAACACCGCCGGCGCCGTCAGCGCGCGGGGCGCTCCTGCCAGCCGCGGATGATGCGGCTCAGCGCGTCGAGGCCGTCGGTCAGCGCCGCCGGGCCGGGTTGCAGGATCAGCGGCGACTTCACCTCGTGCAGCTCGCCGTCGCGCAGCGCCGGCACGCCGCCCCAGCCGGGCCGCGCGGCAACCTGTTCGGCGCGGAACTTCTTGCCGCACCACGAGCCGATGATGATGTCCGGCGCGCGCTCGATGATGGCCGCGTCGTCGGCGATGATGCGGTCGCGGCCTAGCGGCTGCATCGCGCGCTCCGGGAAGATGTCGTCGCCGCCGGCAATCGAGATCAGCTCGCTGACCCAGCGGATCGCGCTGATGCGCGGCATGTCCCACTCCTCGAAGTAGACGCGCGGACGCACAGCCGCCTCGCCGCTTGCGCTGCGCATCGCCTCGATGCGGCGCTGCATCTGTTCGACCAGCGCCGCCGCAGCAGCGCTTGCGCCGACCAGCGCGCCCAGCCGCAGCACATAGCCGAGGATGCCGTCGACGCTGCGGTGGTTCGCGATCCAGACCTCGACGCCGGCCTTGACGAGGGCCTGCGCGATGTCGGCCTGGATGTCCGAGAAGCCGATCGCCAGATCCGGTTCGAGCGCGAGGATGCGATCGATTTTCGCCGACGTGAAGGCCGACACCCGCGGCTTCTCGCGCCGCGCCCGCGCCGGCCGCACCGTGAAGCCCGAGATGCCGACGATCAGTTCCTCGCGCCCCAGGGCGTAGAGCACCTCGGTCGGTTCCTCGGTCAGACAGACGATGCGCCGCGGGCCGAGCCGCAGGTCGAAGTCAGGCATGCGGGCGGCCGTCATGCGCCCAGTATGCGCGTGCGGGCTTTGCGCACAGACGCTCAGGCGCCGAGCTGCGGCACGACGATCCAGCGCCCGTCGAAGCTTACGATGCGAACCGTGCCGCCGAACACGTCGACGAGCTGCCGGTGCACCTGCGGATCGTCGCTCGCACCGACCGCACGGACGCGGCCCGCATCGAGGATGATGAGGCGGTCGGCGAGCAGCGCGAGCGAAAGGTCGTGCAGCACACTGACGACCGTGACGCCGGCGCGCGCCTGCTCGCGCAGCAGCCGCACGATCGCGACCTGGAACGGCGGGTCGAGGTGCGTCGTCGGCTCGTCGAGCAGCAGGATGCCTGCGCCGACCGCGAGCGCGCGCGCGACGAGCACGCGCTGGCGCTCGCCGCCGGAAAGTTCGGCCAGGCGGCGGTCCTGCGCGCCGTCGCAGCCGGCGTCGCGCATCGCGCGATCCACCTGCGCCTGATCGTCGTGCGTCAGTGCGCCGAAGAGGCCGGTGCTCGGCAGCCGGCCGAGCGAGACGATCTCGCGCACCGTCAGCTCGCCGCTCGGATCGGTCTGCTGCGACAGCCACGCCAGCCGCGCGGCGCGCGCCGTCGGCGCGAGCAGCGCGATATTCGTGCCGTCGATCCGGACTTCGCCCTGACGCAACGGCAGCAGGCCGGCCATCGCGCGCAGCAGCGTCGACTTGCCGGCGCCGTTCGGGCCGACGATCGCCGACCAGCCGGGGCCGGCAGCGAGCGTCACGCCGCGCAGCGCCTCGGTGCTGCCCAGCCTGACGCTTGCGCGTTCGACGTGCAGGGCGCTCATTTCGGCCGGCCGCGATTGAGCAGCCAGATCAGATAGCCGCCGCCGAGGATCGCGGTCAGCACGCCGACCGGCACCTCCTGCGGCGCGATCAGCGAACGCGCGAGAACGTCGGCCGCGAGCAGCAAGGCGCCGCCCGCCGCCGCGCTTGCGACGAGGTTGAAGCCGTGCGTTCCCGGCGCGAAGCGGCGCACCAGGTGCGGCGCGACGAGACCGACGAAGGCGATCAGCCCGGCCTGCGAAACGGCGACGCCGGTCGCCAGCGCGATCGCGCCGACGAGGGCGACGCGCACTTGGGCGAGCGGCAGGCCGAGGCTGGCCGCGGTGTCGTCGCCGAGCGTCAGCGCATCGAGCGCGCGCGCCAGCCGCAGGCAGGGCGGCAGCGTGGTGGCGAGGCCCGCCAGCAACACCGCGCAGTCGGCCCATCCAAGGAAGCCGGTCGTGCCGAGCATGAAGGTCTGCTTGCCGCGCAGCGCGTCGGGCGCGGCGGTCGTGATCAGGTCGCTGATCGCGGCGAGGACGACGCCGACGACGACGCCGGCCAGAAGCAGCCGAGTCGTCTGCTGCGCGCCGCGCGCCAGCGCAAGCGTCAGCACGACGCCGAGCAGGGCGCCGACAAACGCGGCACCGACGAGGCCAAGCCGCGCCGTGACGCCAGCTGCGGCGAAGCCGGCGGCGCCCCCGGCGAGGATCTTCGAGGCCAGCACGACGACGACGCCGAGCGATGCGCCCGACGCCGACCCGAGCAGATACGGATCGGCGAGCGGATTGCGAAACAGGCCCTGCGCGACGGCGCCGGCCAGGCCGAGCAGCGCACCGGTCAGCCAGGCGCCAAGGGTGCGCGGGGCGCGAATCTCGCCGATGATCAAGTGCGCGTCGGCGCTATGCCAGGTCTGCGCGAAAGCGGTCCACGAAACGCCGTCGCTGCCGGCGACGAGCCCGGCGCCAGCCATGACGAGCGTGGCGACGACGAGCGACACACCGAGCCGCTGGCGGCGCCTGGCATCGGTTGCCGCCGCCATCAGTGCACGCCCGCAACCCTGACCAGGCAATCGGCGAGGACGCCTGCGGCCTCGCCCATGCGCGGCCCGGGGCGGGTCAGCAGATCGAACTGCGCGAGCTCGAAGCCGCACGCCTTGCCGCGCGCCAGCGCGCGCAGCGACGTCCAGCCCGGGCGCAGCGGCATCTCCTGCAGGTTCTGCGCCGACGCCATGACGACGTCGGGTTGGGCGCGGACGACGAATTCCGGGTTGACCTTCGGGAACGTCCCGTTCTCGGGCGCGAGGATGTTGCCCATGCCGAGCCGGCCAAGCATCTCACCGACGAACGATTCCGGCCCGGCGGCATAGGGCGTCGAGTCGATCTCGAAGTAGACCCGCTGTCCGCGCACGCCAGGCGGCACCCGCGCGGCCGCGGCGGCAATGTCGCGCTCGATCCTTGCCCACACGGCGTCGCCCGCGCCGGGCCGCTCGAAGAGCCTGGCGAGCAGCATCAAGGTGTTCCTCGTGTCGGCGCGATTGCGCGTTTCGAGGACGACGACCTTGAAGCCGAGCGCCTCGAGCCGGCCGATGATGCGTGCCGAAGACGAGACGAGGACGACATCGGGCTTCAGCGCGGCGATGCGCTCGACCGGCAGGTCATCCAACCCGCCGAGCTTGGGCAGCGCAGCAACGCTCGCCGGCCAGTTCGAGAAGCGGTCGGTGCCGACCAGACGGTCGCAGGCGCCGATCGCGCAGACGCTTTCGGTGAGCGACGGCAGCAGGCTGACGACGCGCTGCGGAGCGGCCGCCAGCACGACGTCGACGCCGCGATCGTCGCGCACGACGACCGGCGCCGCCGCGGCGAACGCGGCAAGTGCGAGCCCGAGCGCCAGCAGCAGCGCGCCGATGCAGCGCATCCGCAGCGCCGGCGCACCCGTGCGTTCAGAATCCCTTGCCATCGAATCGAACCCCGATCCACGCCTGCAGGCCGTAGCCCTGATAGTCGCGCATCGGCTCGACATCCTTGTCCAGCGCATTCAGCAGCCTGGCCTCCAGACGCCACTGCGGCGCGAAACGCCAGTAAGCCAGCAGGTTGAGAATGCCATAGGCGCCGAGCGTGACGCCGCCATCGGGCCGCGAGCCGACGCCGATCGCCGACGCACCGACTGTCCACGCACCGTAGGTGTAGTTGACCGCCAGCGTCTCCTGGTGCGCGGCGCGGCGCGGCAGGCGCTCGCCGGTGTCGCGGTCCGTCGCGTCGAGCAGATCGACCGTCGCCGAGACGTCCCACCCGCCCCACTGCTGCCCGAAGCTGAAGGTCGCCCCCTGCAGGCGCGCGCGGGCGACGTTGCCGGCGCAGCCGAAGTAGCCGGGCGGGCAGTTCGTGCCGTTCGGGTCCGGGTCGTAGCCGATCAGGTCGTCGACATCGTTGCGGTAGACGGTCGCCGACGCACTGCCGGTGCCCGATTGCCAAAGCGCGCCGGCTTCGATGCTGCGCCCTTCCTCCGGCTTGATCGTCGATACACCATAGCCCGGATAGTAGAGATCGTTGAAGGTCGGCGCGCGAAACGTCGTCCCGGCGAGCGCGCGCAGCTTGAACTGCGGCGTCGCCTGCCAGGTTGCGCCAAGGCTGCCGGTCGTGTTGTTGCCGTAGGCCGAGTTGTCGTCGAAGCGCACGCTCGCCTGCAGGCCCGCCGCGCCGAAGCGCCCGGCATAGCCGGCGACGAAGCCGTTGTTGTTGCGCCTCGGCTGGACGCTGAAGATGTCGCCCGAGACCTGTTCGCGCAGGTACTCGTAGGCGAGCATCAGTTGCTGGTCGGCGCTCCATCGGAGCGCGTTCTGCCACAGCAGCTGTTCGCGCCGCGTCTTGAACTCGCTCAGGGTCGCGCCGCCGCCCTTCGCATCGTCGAAGTTCTGCGCGCCTTGCAGGGTCGTGGTCCAGACCGGGGAGATGACGCCGCTATAGTCGATCGCGACGATCGTCGAGCGCAGGTGATTGCGAAAGTCGGGCGACGCATCGGGCAGATAGTCGGGCGGCTTGAAGTCCGCGCCATCGTACTGGGCGTCGAGCTCGGAGGCGACGACGTTGACGCCGATCCGGTGCCCCGCGGCCGGCGTGTAGCCGAGCTTCAGATTGCCGAAGTTGCGGCCGTAGCCA
This sequence comes from uncultured Ideonella sp., assembly GCA_964628305.1. Taxonomy (GTDB): domain Bacteria; phylum Pseudomonadota; class Gammaproteobacteria; order Burkholderiales; family Burkholderiaceae_C; genus CAIKUF01. Next base: position 1,899 of record CAZVNC010000098.1, on the reverse strand, counting down.
TCGTCGTCCGGGTTGGAGTTTCCGAAGCGGTCGTTCGGGCGGACCGCGGACACGCCGCCGCTCGCCTCGCGGCCGATCATCGCCGCGTAGTCGAATCCGCCCTGCGAACCGCTGATGCCGGCGCTGCCCAGATACGAGCGGTAGCTGCCGCCGGCGAGGTGGGCGGTCGGCCGCGGCGGGCCGTCGCCGCGCCGGGTGAAGATCTGGATCACGCCACCCACCGCGTTGGCGCCGTACAGGCTCGACGCTGGTCCGCGCAGGACTTCGATGTGGTCGATCTGGTCGAGCGTGAGGGCGTCGAACGACGCCTGGCCGAGCGAAGCCGAACCGACGATGACGCCGTCGATCAGGACCACGGTGCCGTTCGTGCTCGCGCCGCGCACGAAGTACCCCGAGGTCTGGCCCGGCCCGCCGTTTCGGGCGAGCTGGATGCCGGCCTCGATGCGCAGCAGGTCTTCGACCGAATCGGCGGCCGAATCGCGGATCGTCGCGGCATCGATGACGACGACGTCGGCCGCGCTCTGGCTGAGCGGCTGGGGTTCGCGCGTGCCGGTGACGATGACGCGATCGAGCTGGGCTTGCGCCGCGGCAATGCCCGGACCGAGCAAGACAGCGGGAAGGACGCGCGCGAAAACGCCTGCGCGCAGGAAAGTGCGAAATGGGAACATGGCGAGGAGAGCCCGGAACAAGCCACGAGCGCCGCTTCCCCGCGGCCCCGTGCGACATGAGCCCTGGCACCTAGGCCCGGGCCCGCTCGTTGGCCGGTATACGGGCTGGCGGACTAGCTCGATGGCCTTCCCGGAAGCTGGCTTCCAGTGGCATCTGCATCGAGATTGGCGCGACTTGTGATCAGCGCCGTCCACTCACCGTTGCGGGGGCAGCGCAGGCTAGGCGTCGGCTTGCGCTTCGGCCACCCTGCTTCCCGTTTATCCCGGACAGCAGGAAGCCGATCCGGGCACCAACGGGCCGATTCTATGACGGCCGCTCGGGCTGCCTGCCGCCGACACCGTTCGCACTCTCGCGATCAGCCCTTGTGGCTGCGGCTCACATCGCTTTGCGATAGGAGCCTTCGTCGCAAGGGCTGACGGCTTCGCCGTCAGCCCTTGTCCCTGAGCTCCCGGCGCAGGATCTTGCCGACGTTGGTCTTGGGCAAGTCGTCGCGGAACACGATCTCCTTCGGCCGCTTGTAGCCGGTCAGGTTCGCTTCGCAAAAGGCGCGCACCTGCTTCTCGGTGAGTTGCGGATTGCTGCGCACGACGAACAGCTTGACTGCTTCGCCGGCCTTCGCGTCGGGCATGCCGACGGCGGCGCATTCGAGCACGCCGTCGAGTTGGGAGACGACGTCCTCGACCTCGTTCGGGTAGACGTTGAAGCCGCTCACCAGGATCATGTCCTTCTTGCGGTCAACGATCTTGAAGTAGCCGCGCTCGTCGACCGTTCCGATGTCGCCGGTACGGAAGATGCCGTCTGCCGTCATCACCTTGGCCGTCTCGTCGGGGCGCTGCCAGTAGCCGGCCATCACCTGCGGGCCGCGGATCGCGATCTCGCCCGGCGTGCCGATCGGCACCTCGTTGCCGTCGTCGTCGAGCAGCTTCAGCTCGGTGCTGGGCATCGGCAGGCCGATGTTGCCGCTGTAGGCGGTGCTGTCGACCGGGTTGCAGGTGGCCGAGGGCGAGGTCTCCGACAGGCCATAACCCTCGACGATCGGGCAGCCCGTCTTCTCGAGCCAGATCTTGGCGGTGCCGCTTTGCACCGCCATGCCGCCGCCGACCGAGATCACGAGGCCGCTCCAGTCGACGCTGCCGAAGTCGGGGTGGTGCGCCATCGCGTTGAACAGCGTGTTGACGGCCGGAAAGCTGTGGAACTTCTGCCCCTTCAGGTCCTTGAAGACCGCCGGCA
>CAZVNC010000097.1:0-7717 GCA_964628305.1 uncultured Ideonella sp. | reverse complement strand
ACTTGCCCGCGCCGTTGGCGCCGACGAGGGTGCGGATCTCGCCCGCGTTGACCTCGAAGTCGATGCCCTGCACCGCCTCGATGTGGCCGTAGGCGACCTGCAGTCCGCGCACCTCGAGCATCGCGCTCATGCTTGTTGCGCCTCGTCTTCGCGGCCGAGGTAGGCCTCGATCACGGCCGGATCGTTCTTGATCTGCTCGGGCGAGCCCTCGGCGATGATCTCGCCGAAATTGAGCACCGCGATGCGTTCGCACAGGCCCATCACGAAACGCATGTCGTGCTCGATCATGAAGATCGTGAAGCCGCGTTCGGCGATTCTCTCGATCACACCCATCAGCTCGAGCTTCTCGGCGGTGTTCATGCCGGCGACCGGCTCGTCGAGCAGCAGCAGCTTGGGCCGGGTTGCCAGCGCGCGCGCGAGTTCGAGCTTGCGCTGCTCGCCGTAGGACAACTCGTCGGCCGTCTCGAGCGCCTTGGCGTCCAGTCCGACCCAGCCGAGCAGCTCGTGCGCGCGCTCGCGGGCCTCGGCCTCCTGCCTGCGAAAGCTCGGCAGCGCCAGCAGCCAGTCGGCCACGCCGTAGGCCAGATGCGCGTGCATGCCGACGACGACGTTTTCCAGCAGGCTCATCTGCTTGAAGACGCGGATGTTCTGAAAGGTGCGCCCCAGCCCGAGACGCGTGATGCGGTGCGGCTTGACGCCGACCAGACTGCGGCCGGCGAATTCGATCGTTCCGCCGCTCGGCGCGAGCAGGCCGGTGACGAGGTTGAAGACCGTCGTCTTGCCGGCGCCGTTCGGCCCGATCAGGCCGAAGATGCGGCCCTCGGGCACCGTGAAGCTCACGTCGTGCAGCACGTTCAGGCCACCGAAGTTCTTCGAGACGCGGGCCAGCGTGAGCATCAGCGCGGCCCCCGCTGCAGCCAGCCCTTGAAGCGCCGCGGGTCCCACAGGCCGGCCGGCAGGAACAGCACGATCACGACCAGGATCAGGCCGTTGACCATCGTGCGCGCGTTGCCGAAGTCGCGCAGCGCTTCGGGCAGCACGGTGATGATGAAGGCGCCGATCACCGGCCCCGGCAGCCCGCCGACGCCGCCGAGGATCGCCATCGTCAGGATTTCGACGCCGCGGTCGAAGCCGTATTCGTTCGGGCCGATGAAGAAGGTCAGATGCGCGTTCAACGCGCCGGCCAGCCCGGCGATGCCGGCGCCGAGGACGAAGGCCAGCATCTTGTGCGCGTCCACCGCGATCCCCATCAGCGACGCCGCGACGGCGTCGCCATCGATCGCCGCGAAGGCGCGTCCGACGCGCGAGCGGCGCATCCGCCACAGCGCGGCGAGCGTCAGCACGAGCGCCAGCGCGACATGCCACCACTGCGTCAGTTGCGGAATGCCGTTCAGCCCGAGCGCGCCGCCGGTCAGCCCTTCGGCGTTCAACAGGCCGACGCGCACCACCTCGCCGAAGGCGAGCGTCGCCATCGCCAGATAGACGCCCGACAGGCGCAGCGTCGGCACGCCGATGACGAGCGCGGCCAGGATCGGCATCGCCATGCCGCCCGCCAGGGCAAGCGGAAACGGCCAGCCGAGGTTCATCGTGATCAGCGATGCGGTGTAGGCACCGATGCCCATGAACGCCGCGTTCGCCAGCGCCAGCAGCCCGCACGCGAGCGTCAGCCAGATCGACAGCGCGAGCAGCGCGTTGATGCCGATCGACAGCACCAGGTTGCTGTAGACCGCCCAGAACTCGTCGAAGCCGCCCATCGGTCAGGAACGCACCGCCGCGCTCACGCCTTGCGCTCCAGCACCTTGCCGAACATGCCTTGCGGACGCAGCAGCAGGACGAGAAACAGCAGCCCGAAGGCAACCGCGTCGCGCATCGACGAGCCGATGTAGGCGACCGAGAGGACCTCCGCGAAGCCGAGGAACAGGCCGCCGATCAGCGCGCCGCGGATGTCGCCCATGCCGCCGAGGATGATGACGGCGATGCCCTTATGCAGCATCGGCTGCCCCATCAGCGGAAAGACGGCGTTCGAATACAGCGCGATCAGCAAGCCGGCGATGCCGCCGAGCGCCGCGGCGGTGAACGAGGTCAGGAAGAACAGCCCTTCGACGTTGACGCCGAGCAGCGCCGCCGCCTTCGGCGATTCGGCGATCGCGCGCAGCGCGCGGCCGAGCTGGGTCTTGCGCATCACGATCAGGAGCGCGCCCATCAGCGCGAACGACAGCGCGACGATCGCGACCTCGAGGACGCTGATCTGCACGCCCCAGAAATGCAGCTGCTCGTGCGGGATCAGTTCGGTCGGGAAGCGCAGGTTCTGCGCGCCGAACAGGCCCTGCGCGGCGTTGTTGAAGAAGATCGCGAGGCCGATCGTCGCGATCATCGGGATCAGGTGTGTCACGTTGCGCTTGCGCAGCGGCCGCAGCACCAGCCAGTCGATCGCCAGGCCGAAGCCGCCGGCGACGAAGAACGCCGCGGCGAGCGCGCCCCAGAGCCCGACGTCGAGCCGGGTCACGACTTCGAGCGCCGCGTAGGCGCCGATCATGAAGATCGCGCCGTGCGACAGATTGATGACGCCGAGCACGCCGAAGACGAGCGTGAACCCGAGCGCGAACAGCGCGTACACGCTGCCCAGCGAGAGGGCGTTGACGAGCTGCTGGTCAAGCAACGGCGGCTCCGCACGCGGCGCCGCGCCGCTCGATCGCCACGCGGTGCAACGCCGCTTTGCGCCTGCCGCGGGAGGTCGGGATCACAGCGTCACCCCGCCCGCCATCACTTCTCGATCACATACTTGCCGCCCTTCGTGACAGAAACGATCGCCGCCTGCTGCGCGTCGTAGCCGGCCGGCTTGCCGTCGCGGCCCATCGTCTGCTGGAACTTGAACGGGCCGGTGGCGCCGGTGTGGCTCACATTGGGCAGCGCGTCGCGCAGCGCCTTGCGGTTCTCTACGACGTCGATGCCGAGATTGATCTAGCCGATCGCCTGCGGCGATGTGCATCGCGTCGAACGCCTGCGCCGCGAACTGATCGGGCGCGGCGCCGAACTTCTTCTTGTAGGCGTCGATGAAGGCCATGTTCTCTTTTGTTTCGTTGCCGAGCGCCCACGGGCTGCCGACCCAGAGATTGTCGGATGCGCCCTTGGCCAGATCGAAGACCTTGACCGAGTTCATGCCGTTGCCGCCGATCACCGGCCAGTCGATGCCGAGCTGGCGCGCCTGCACCATGATCGGTGCGCCTTCGGCAATCAGCGCCGACAGCACGATCGCGTCGGCGCCGCTGCCTTTGATCTTCGTCAGCTGCGCCTTGAAGTCGACGTCGCCCTTGGCGAAGGTCTCGGTCGTCGTGACCGGGATGTTGAGCTTCTCGAGCGCCTTCTTGAAATTGTCGTAGCCGCTCTTCGTGAACACGTCGTCGTTGCCGTACATCACGGCCACTTTCTTGATGCCCGCGTGCTTGATCGCGACACGCAGGGTTTCAGGCAGCACGTCGGCCTCGGTCACCGAATTGCGGAACACGTAATCGCCGATCGAGGTGATGCCGTCGGCGGTGTTCGACGTGCCGAAGACGACGATCTTCGCGCCCTGCGCAATCGGGTCGGCCGCCTGCGCCGAATTCGACAGCGTCGGCCCGAACAGCATCAGCACCTTGTCCTGGAAGATCAGCTTCTTGAAGACGTCGATCGCCTGTTCCTTCTTGCCGGCCTCGTCCTCGAACAGCAGGTTGAGCTTGTTGCCGTTGATGCCGCCGGCGGCGTTGATCTCGTCGGCAGCAAGGACGAAACCGTTCTTGATCGACTGGCCGTACTGGCCGGCCGGACCGCTCAGCGCTTCGGCGACGCCGATCTTGATGTCGGCCGCCGCTGCGCTGCCCAAGGCGGCCGCGGTCAGTCCTGCGGCGAGCAACGAACGAATGAAGTTCAATCTGAAATGGGCCATGCTTGTCTCCCAGGTTGCGTTCAGGTCAGGGTCCGTACCGAATCGGCATTTGCGATCGGCGAGTGCGCGATCGTATCAAGCTCCGTGTCGCTCCTCAGCCGGCAGCTTGCGCCTGGTAGCTGCCCACTGCGGCGCGAAAGCCGACCGCGAGGCGGTTCCAGCCGTTGATCGTGATGATCGCAAGCGTCAGGTCGACGAGCGACTTGTCGTCGAACTGCGCGCGCACCTCGTCGTACAACGCGTCGGGCAGGTCGTTGTTCGCGAGCAGCGTCACCGCCTCGGCCCAGGCGAGCACCGCGCGCTCGCGGGCCGAGTAGAACGGTGCCTCGCGCCAGGCTGCGAGCACGTGCAGACGCTGCTCGGTCTCGCCGGCGGCACGCGCGTCCTTGGTATGCATGTCCAGACAATACGCGCAGCCGTTGATCTGCGATACGCGTGTCTTCACCAGTTCGAGCAGCGAGTGCTCGAGACCCGATCCGCGCACAAAGGCTTCCATATCCAACATGACCTTGAATGCGCCTGGGGAGGCGCCCTTGTAGTCGGCACGAGATTGGTGGTTCATCAGGTACTCCTTTCGATCCAGACGCAGTTCCTCGAGGCCTTGTACCCGTCGACGCGGCCTCACTCTCACGAAGCAATCGGCGCCCGGCTGGCGATCCGCCGCAAAAGCTACGCCGGTCGCCGCGCATCCGCACGCGTGCCGCCGAAAACCGCGCCGGACCCAGCAGCACTCGGCGACACCGCGTCAACGCGTGTCGCTGGGCGTCTTCCGACTTCGGTGGCGGAGCGGCGCCAGCATCTGCAGGCGAAAGACGTCCTCGTCGCAGACATCGAGGCAGCGCGCGCAGCGGATGCAGGACGCACTCTCGATCACCGGCGATCGCCCCTCGGCGGCGCCGTACAGCGCGGGCGCGATCACCTGCGGTTCGGGGCAGACGCGAAAGCAGTCGCCGCAGCGCGTGCAGTCGTCGCGCTTGTCGGCACTGACGTGCAACACCGCGCCGCGGCCGAGGACGCCGTAGAAGGCTCCCACCGGGCACAGATGTCCGCACCAGCCGCGCGGCAGCACGAGCAGGTCGAAGCCGAAGACGGCGAGCGCGGCGCCGTAGCCGCCGGCCAGCCCGAACACCAGCGCACGCTGCAAGAGCGTGATCGGATTGACCGTCTCCCAGACGACGCCGCCGAGCAGCGCCGACAGCCCGAGCGCGACCGCAAGCACCGCATAGCGCAGCCGTCGATCGGGCTTGACACGGCCGAGCAGCGTCGGCAGCCGCAGCCCGTGCCGCATCCAGGCGGCAAGGTCGGTCACCGGGTTGATCGGGCAGACCCAGGCGCAATAGCTGCGGCCGCCGAACACCATGTAGGCGCCGGCGACGATCGCCGCGCCGATCAGTGCGGTGCCTGAGATGGAACCGTGGGCGAGCAACGCCTGCAGCGCAACGAACGGATCGGTCAATGAAAGCAGGCCCAGCCATTCGCTCGACGCAAGGCTGCCGCGCACGATCCAGATCCCGGCCCACGGCCCGAGCAAGAACAGCGCGAGGACGAGCAACTGCGACGTGCGACGCGCGAGCAGCCAGCGGTTGCGCTGCCACGGTGAGCGCCGCGGTGCCGCTCGCTTCATTGCCGATGCCGCCACATCCGGGTCGCTCGCCGCGGCTTCAGCGTCGCGTCGCATGATTGGCGCTGACGGTGATCGCAGCATCGCCCTGCAGGATGCAGGCGTCTTCGCACTTGCCGCAGCCGGTGCAGAAGTCGGCGTCGACGGCGGGCTGGAAGCTTCCGCCGCGCGGCGTGCGGCCGTGCTGCATGCGGATTGCCCGGCCCTTGATCGGGCAGGCTTGGAAGCAACTGTCGCAATACGCGGTCCCGGTATAGCTGAAGCAGCGCTCGGGCGCGCTGAGCCGGGCCAGCCCCATCCTCGCCGCGCCGATGTTCGCGACGTCGAGCGCACCCGTCGGGCAGGCCGCCGCGCACGGCATGTCCTCGCACATGTAGCACGGCGTTTCGCGGGCGACGAAGTACGGCGTGCCGACCGGCAGCGCTGCGCCAAGCCCGGCCAGATGCAGCGTGTCGAAGGGGCAGGCCTGCACGCACAGCCCGCAGCGCACGCAGGCGTCGAGGAAGTCGGCTTCGCGCAACGCACCCGGCGGGCGCATCCGATCGGCGGGCAGCTCACGGCGGCGTTCGGCCGCGACCTGCGCCGCGAGTGCCACCGTCACGCCGCCGAGCGCCAACGCGCTTGTCAGTGCCTTGCGTCGCGAGATGCCGCGCCTGCCCATCGATCCCCTGCCCCAGTTCTAACAGCGTCAGTGACGCTGAAGACGTTTGCGACGCCGCGCCACGCAGCGCCGCTCGCGGTCGCACACCGCGACCCGTGCGGGTCGAGCTTACCCTTCGACCGCATTCCAGGACTTGCGCAAGGGCAGGATCAAGCCCTGCCGTCGCCGCGATGCGCGGACAGCGCAGCTTCGATGTCGCCACGCAGTGTCTGCGCCAGGCGGCGGCGGTCGGCCTTGCGCACCGAACGCGCCGGCAGGAAGCTCACCTGCACCCCGAGGCGCCGCGCGCAGGCGATGCGCCAGACGCTCTGCGCGAGCGTCGTCTCGCCGACGAAACGAATCGCGGGGCTCGCCGCATGGTCGGCGTCGAAGTAGCGCAGCGCGACCGGCTGCACCGGCGTTTCGGTTGCGATTGCGGCTTGCAGCAGGTTGGCATGAAACGGCAGCAACTCGATGCCGTCGGCGGTTGTCCCTTCGGGAAAGACGGCGAGCGTGTCGCCCGCCTGCAGCGCCTCGGCCATCTGGTGCACGACGCGAAGCGCGTCGCGCGGCCGCTCGCGCGTCAGGTAGAGCGTGTCGGAGGCGTCGGCCAGCTTGCCGAACACCGGCCAGCGCTTGACTTCGGCCTTCGAGACGAAGCGCAGCCCTTCGACCGCGCTGATCGCCGGGATGTCGAGCCACGAAACATGGTTGGCGACGATCAGCTTCGCACCCGGACGCGGCAGGCCGTGCACCACGAGGCGCACGCCCATCGCCCGCAGCAGGCCCGCCGACCAGCGCCGCGAATGGCGCCTGCGCAGGCTTGGCTTGTCGCGGCCGGCGCGCGATGCGACGAGCAGGAGGCCGTACAGCAAGTGCAGGCAGGCGCGCGCCACGCGCCACAAGCCGCGCAGCCGCCTTGCAAGGTTCGGCGACGCGTTGGCGCCAGCGTCCTGAATCGTGCCGCCCGCCGCGCCGCCCGACGCCATCGCCAGAGTCAGAGGTCAGCAGCCTGGTAGGCCACCTGCCCGGCGACGAGCGTGCAGCGCACGCGCGCCGGCAATTCGATGCTGCTCGTCTCGAACGCGAACGGCGTATGCCGGCCCTGGCTCACGAGTTGAGACGGCTGCACCGTCCAGCGCGCCGCCGGATCGAACACGCAGACGTCGCCGACACCGCCGACGACGAGCCGTCCGGCGCTCGCCGCGAGCGATTTCAACGCGTCGCCCAGCACGCGCACCGGCTCGTGCGTGATGACCGCCAGCGCGCGCGCGAGGCCGGCGCCGCTCGCTTCGCCCCAGTGCAGCGCCAAGCTCAGCAGCAGCTCGAGCCCGGTCGCGCCCGGCACCGCCTCGGCAAACGGCAGCGTCTTCTCGTCGACGCTGACCGGCGTGTGATCGCTGACCAGCGCATCGAGCGTGCCGTCGGCCAGGCCGGCGCGCAGCGCGTCGCGGTCGCGCTGCTGGCGCAGCGGCGGCACGAGGCGCATCGCCGGATTGAAGTAGCCGATGTCGATGTCGGTCAGGTGCAG
>CAZVNC010000096.1:7151-7745 GCA_964628305.1 uncultured Ideonella sp. | reverse complement strand
GCAGTGTCGATCGTGCCGTGGCCCGACATCATGATGACGGGCATCGTCAGCAGGGCCGACGCGCCCCACTCCTTGAGCAGCGTGATGCCGTCGACATCTGGCATCCAGATGTCGAGCAGCACCAGGTCCGGACGCTCGCGCTGCCGGTAGGCGCGCGCCTGCGCGGCGTCCTCGGCGAGTTCGACGGTGTGCCCCTCGTCGGTCAGGATTTCGGACAGCAATGCCCGGATGCCGAGTTCATCATCGACGACAAGTACGTTCGCCATGAACGGTCTCAGGCAACGCCAGGCGGCCGGCCTGGGGTGAAGCGTGGGGCTTGGAGCGGAGTTCGCATGCGGGGGATCACGTTACCACCCCCGGCGCAGCCGCCGCGGCACTGGCTGCCGGTTGCTCGGCCGGAGGGAAGTTCGAAAATGATAGCGAAACTTGCGCACCGCGCGCGCTGTCGTGGTTCGGCGCTTCTGTGCCCGCGGCGGCGCTGCGCGCGCCGAGGTTGGCGACGCGTACGCGCGCGCCGTGCTCGTCGGCAATCTTCTTCACGACCGCAAGGCCGAGACCGGTGCCCTTGCTCTTGGTCGTCACATAGGGCTCGAA
>CAZVNC010000096.1:0-7141 GCA_964628305.1 uncultured Ideonella sp. | reverse complement strand
CTTGAGCACCTTGTCGGCGAAGCCCGGCCCGTTGTCGGTCACGACGAGTCGCACCGCGCGCAGCGCGCCATGCTCGTCACGAGGTGCTTCGGTGCGTACGCTCACGCGGCCGTCGTCGCGCTCGGCGACCGCGTCGAGCGCGTTCTGAACCAGATTGTGGATGACCTGGCGCAATTGCGTCGCATCTCCCTCGATGGCTGGCAGGTCTGGCGCGCATTCGGCGTGCAGCCGGCCCGACTCCTGCTCCGCCGCGTAGAGTGCGAGCACCTCGCCGACCAGCGCGTTGAGGTCGAGCGGGTTCATGTGCGCCGCCGGCAATCGGGCGTAGTCGCGGAACTCGTTGACGAGCGTCTTCATCGACTGCACCTGATTCACGATCGTCTCGACCGAGCGCGTGAGCATCGCCTGATCGGCGCCTTCGAGCTTCGGACCGAGCCGGTGCGCGATGCGCTCGGCCGAGAGCTGGATCGGCGTCAGCGGGTTCTTGATCTCGTGCGCGAGGCGGCGCGCCACTTCGCTCCAGGCCTCGGCGCGCTGCGCCGAGACGAGTTCGGTGATGTCGTCGAACACCATCAGCCGCGCATCCTGCGGCATCGCAGCGCCGCGCACCAGCAGCGTGAGCTTTTCGCGCTCGGGCGCGGTCTGCAGCTCGAAGGCGTCCTGCCACTGGCTGCGTTCGCCGGGCTCGCGGCCTTCGTCCTGCGCCTCGAAGCGGCGCATCACTTCCTGGGCGAAGGTTTCGAGGCCGGCCACTTCGGTGAGGCGCCGTCCTCTATAGGCCGACAGCGGCAGGCGCAGGATGCGCGTCGCACCCGGGTTCACGGTATCGATCCGGCCTTCGCGGTCGAACACGATCACGCCCGCGGAGAGGTTGTCGAGAATCGTCTGCAGGTTGGCGCGCGCGCTCTCGAGCTGGGCGACGCTGCGCTGCACCAGCGTGCGTGCGTCGTGCAGTTGGCCGGTCATGTCGGCGAACGATCGGGTCAGGCCGCCCAGTTCGTCGCGCGACGCAAACACCGGCTTGGGCGTGAGGTCGCCCTGCGCGACCTGGCGCACGCCGTCGGCGAGCATCAGCAGCGGCTGCGCGACCTGGTTGCCGATCGCGACGGCGAGCAGCAGCGCGCCAAAGACGGACAGGATCAGCGCCAGCGTCAGGGTGCCGATGTACATGCGCTTCAAGCCGTCGCGGGCGAGCGCGCGCTGCTGGTACTCGCTGTACGCGGCCTGCACCGCGAGCGCGTTCGCGGCGAGGTTGGGCGGCACGGCCTGCGTGACCATCAGGAAGCGATCCTGTGCATCGAGCGCGAAGTCGTTGCTCGGAATCACGGCCAGGGCCCTGACGCGCGCCAGATTCGGCGTCGCGACGCCGGCATCGCTCTCCAGCCCTTCGAGGCGGCTCGCGACGCGCGAACTGCGCGCCTCGCGCAACAGGGCCGGCGCGGGACGGACCGGCGCGAGCGAATCGGCCGCGCTGCCGGCGGAGAGCCTGACCTGTCCGCTGGCGTCGACGATCGCCACGTCGCGCGCCGACAACTGCTCGCGCAAGCGCTCCAGCGCGAGCGGCGGCAGCGTCGGGCCGGCGTCGCCGAGGCGTTCGGCGGCGGCGAGCGTCTTGGCGCCGAGTTCCCTGACCTGTGCGTCGAGCGTCGCGCGGCCGAGCGCGAGGCCGGCGTCGAGCGCGCCCTCGACCTTGACGTCGAACCAGCTCTCGATGCTGCGCGAGACGAACTGGTAGGACACGGTGTAGATCAGCACCCCGGGCACGACACCGACGAAAGCGATCGTACCGGCCAACTTGAGCAGCATGCGGCTGCCGAACTTGCCGCCCCGCACGCGCAGCAGCAGGCGGACGACGGCGACGACGATGACGAGCGTCAGCAGCACCGCGACCACCACGTTGACCCAGAGCAGCCACTCGAAATAGCGTTCGTACGCGGCGCGGTTGCCGGTCGCAATCGAGAGCAGGAAGAAGAGCACCGTCGCCGCGCCGGTGAGCGCGACCAGCGCGATGCTCCAGCCCCAGCGGTTTTGCTTCGTCATCTGCCTGCGTCGCACCGCTCAATGGCGCATTCGGCCGCTTCGGGGAGCGTGGGGGCCGACATGCCTACTCGAGCCGCTGGGTGCGCTCGACCGAGAGCGACCAGGCGGTCTCGCCGCCGATGCCGATCTGCATCGGGCGCGGCAGCATGTTGGTGTTGAGGCGGAACGCGAATTCGACGTAGTGGTTGCCGTCGTCCTCGAGCTGCGCCGCGTCAGCGATCTTCCAGCGCGAGCGCCGGCGCATCGAGTCGAGTGCCTCGGCGAGGGTGTCGAAGTTCTGGTTCAGCCCGCCGGTGCCGACACGGTAGGTGCGCGTCAGCGGCTGGTAGCTCAGCCGCCAGCTGAGCGTCGCGTTCGCGACGCGTTTGTCGCGCCAGTACCAGCGCGACTGGAAGAGCGCGGCATGCGCCTCGAAGTGGAGCGGAACACCACGCTGCAGGGCATTCTCGACGCTCGGCGGCAGCTCGAAGTTGGCGACATAACTGAGCAGCACGGCGTCGTCCTCGCGCACGACGCTGAAGCTGCTCAGCTCGACCGCATCGGCGCGTGTCGCGCGCGGCCACAGCGCCAGGAGGGCGGCGAGCAGCAGGCAGGCTGCGAGCCATGCGGCGGCGCACGCGTCGCTGCGCGCGCCGCGCTCGGCATGCGCATGTGGCGGCCCGACGATGGCGGGAAGGCAAAGTTTCAGCGGTCGGCCTTTTCGATCAGCGCATAGAAGAAGCCGTCCGGCGCGGCTTGCGCCAAGTCAACCGCACCGGCATCTGCATTGTCGGCCAGCATCAGTAGATGACCGGGTGCCGGTAGCCGGCGCGCGCCGCCCGTCTGGCCCTGGCGTTGCAAAAATGCGTCGATCGCCGCCTCACCTTCGGCCTTGAACACCGAACAGGTGCAGTACAGCAGCCGGCCACCGGGAGCGAGCATCGGCCACAGCGCGTCGAGCAGCCGCGCCTGGGCGCGCGCCAGGGCCGGGATGTCGCTTGCGCGGCGCAGCCAGCGCACGTCGGGGTGGCGGCGCACGACGCCCGAAGCGCTGCACGGCGCGTCGAGCAGGATGGCATCGAACGCCACACCGTCCCACCAGGCCGCGGGGTCGCCGGCGTCGGCCGCCAGCAGGCGTGCCTGCAGCCCGAGCCGGGCGAGTGTCTCGGCGACGCGTGCGAGGCGCACCGCGTCGTGGTCGAGCGCGAGCACGTCCAGATCGGCAAGCTCGAGCAGATGCGCCGTCTTGCCGCCCGGTGCGGCACAGGCGTCCAGCACGCGCGCTCGGGGCCGCAGCCCGGCGCCGATCAGCAGCGGCGCGGCGCGCTGCGCGGCGGCGTCCTGCACCGAAAGCGCACCTTCGGCGAAACCGGGAATCCGCTGCACCGCCAGCGGCCGGTCGAGGACCAGCGTGTGGCTGCCGAGCGCGCGCGCGCCTATGCCTTCGGCCGCGAGGCGGGCGATGGCGTCGGCGGCGTCGCCGCACCGCGCGTTCGCGCGCAAGGTCATCGGGGGGTGCTGGTTGTCGGCGTCGAGAATGCGCTGCCAGTGCGCGGGCCAGTCGGCGCGCAGACGCTCGACCCACCAGGCGGGGTGATTCCAGCGCCCCTCGACGTCGGCGCCGGGCGCCGTCAGCGCCGCAAGGAGCGCATCGCGCTCGCGCAAATAGCGGCGCAGGACGGCATTGACGAACGCGCCGCCGTCGCGTGCGCCGCGCTCGCGCGCGGCACGCACCGCCTGGTCGACGAGCGTGTGGTCGGCATACGGCGGTGCGCCAGGCGGCCAGAGCAGCGCCAGCGCGCAGGTCAGCAGGGCGTCGATCTTCGGCGGCGGCGTGCGCGGCGCGAGACGCTTGCGAAGTGCCTGCGCGCTGCCCAGCCAGCGCAGCACGTGAAATGCGAGCGCCTGCGTGCCGGGACGGGCTTCCGGCGGGCAGGCGGCGAGCGCGGCGTCGAGCGATCGGCCGGCGCGAACCGCCTGCAGCGCATCGGCCGCGTGGCCGAGCAGGCGCGCCAGCGGCAGAGAAGTCGGCGCGTCGGCGGGGGCGGCACTCACCTTGTGCAGTCTACGGCCGCAATTCACGCCCGCCGCGCGCGCCTTCGGGCTGCGGTACGCTCGCGTCTGTGTCCACTGCGGAGCGTTCCATGCCAGCTCAGTCCACCGGCGCGACCGCCGCCCGCGCGGTCCGCAGCGACGAGGAACTCGCGCGCCTTCCGGCCTCCGAGCGCATCCGCTACCGGCTGATCGGCGCCGATTGCCGCTATCACGCGAACGACAACATCTCCGCCTTCATCCGCGACGGCGAACTCGACGAGTTGCGTGCCGAGGTCGAGGCCCGCATGCAGGAGGTGCTCGAAGCGCTCGTCATCGACACCGACAGCGACCACAACACGAACGAGACGGCGCAGCGCGTGGCGAAGATGTTCGTCACCGAGGTATTCCGCGGACGCTACGTGCCGATCCCGGCGGTCACCGAATTTCCGAACATCTCGCGCCTGAACGAACTGATGATCGTCGGCCCGGTGAAGGTGCGCAGCGCGTGCTCGCACCACCTGTGCCCGATCCTCGGCAAGGTCTGGATCGGCCTGCTGCCCAACGAGCACTCGAACCTGATCGGGCTGTCGAAGTACAACCGGATCTGCGAATGGATCATGACCCGGCCGCAGATCCAGGAAGAGGCGGTGACGATGCTTGCCAACGAGCTGCAGCGGCGCGTCAAGCCCGACGGGCTGGCGATCGTGATGGAGGCGGATCACTTCTGCACCCACTGGCGGGGCATCAAGGACGATCAGTCGATGATGACGAACAGCGTGATGCGCGGCGCCTTCCTGAAGGACGCCAACCTTCGGCGCGAGTTCCTTTCGCTGCTCAGCAAGAAGAGCTAGGAGAACGACATGCTGGTACGCCTGCTTTACGCGAGCCGCGCCGCGGACGCGTTCGACGCCGCGGCGCTGAGCCGGATCCTCGAGCAGTCCAAGCGCAACAACAAGGAGCACGGCGTGACCGGCTTGCTGTGCTACTCGGGCAACCTCTTCATGCAGGTGCTCGAGGGTGGGCGCGGCGCCGTGAACCGGATCTACAACCGGATCGCGTCGGACCCCCGCCACACCGATGTCGAACTGCTGAGCTACGAGGAGATCGACGAACGGCGCTTCGCCGGCTGGGCGATGGGGCAGGTCGAGGCCTCGCAACTGAACCCTGCGCTGCTGCTGAAGTACTCGGAGACGGCGACGCTCGACCCGTATGCGGTGTCGGGCCGGATGTCGATGGCGCTGTTCGACGAGCTCGTCGTCACCGCATCGGTCTGCGGCTCGCGCTAAGAGCGCGAGGCTTCATGAGCCGAGCAGCTCGCCGATCGGCTTGAGCTCGTCGATGCGGTCGCAGACGGCTTTCACGACGAGCAGGATCGGCAGGCCGAGCAGCAAGCCCCAGACGCCCCACAGCCAACCCCAGGCGATCACGCCGAGGAACACCGCGACCGGGTTCATGCGGCTCGCTTGGCTCGTCAGCCACGGCGTCAGCAGATACGACTCGATGCCATGGATCACGAGCGACACGCCGGCGATGAGGATCGCCATGTCGAAGGTGCCGAACTGCAGGAAGCCGACGAGGCCTGAGCTGGCGCCGATGACGACGAGGCCGATGTAGGGCACCAGATCGAGCACGCCGGCCGCGATGCCCCACACCGCGGCGTGATTGAGGCCGATCCACAGGAAGGCGAGCCAGCTCGCGACGCCGACGATGACTGCCTTGAGCAACTGCACCAGCAGGTAGAGCTGGATCTGGATCGTGATCTCGTCGAGCGCCTGCACCGTCAGCCTGCGGCGCGTGAAGGTGGGCCCGGCGATGCGCACCAGCTTGCGCCGGAAGGTACTGCCCGAGGCGAGCAGGAAGTAGGCGATGAAGGTGACCCCGATCACCTGGCCGACGGCGCCGGCCAGACCGAGCGTACCGCTCCACATGTAGTTGCGCAGGCTGAAGGTCGAGGCCTCGATCTGGACCCGGGTCACGCCCTGCGTCGGCGGCGGCGCGGGGGTCTGCGCCGTCGCGGCGCGCTCGATCTCGGCGGCCGCCTTCTTCACCTTGCCGATCGTCCCTTGCGGGTCGACCTGCTGCTGCTCGAAGGTGTCGCGAACCTTCTCGATCGCCTCCGGCAGCGCGGCGACGAGCAGCGCGGCATCGTCCGACAGCGAGTAGACCGCGTACGAGCCGGCGCCGAGTGCGCCGAGCAGCAGCACGGCCGCGCCGAGCGCGCGCGGCACGCGCAGCCTGCGCTCCATCGCGCTGACGATCGGCGACAGCGCGACGCTGATCATCACGCCAAGCATGATCGGGATGAAGATCGCTCGTGCCCAGTACAGCGCCAGGATGCCGGCGAGGATCGCGAGGAAGAGCAGCGAACCGCTGCGCAGGTCGACCGGCGCCGACGGCGGGCGCGACCGCGCCGCTTCCGGCGCCGGTGCCGGGACGCTCGGTTGCGTCGGTTCGCCTTCGGCGGCAGGACGATCGATGCTCACGCCGCGTGATCGGAGAAGCGCACGGCAATCCGTACGGCGGCGCGACGCCGGCGCGCGCCACGGAATGCACGCGGGATCGATTCGACGCGGGTGGATTTCATTTTCGGGCTCTCCTCGATTGGCGGCCACTGTATGCGCCGCGGTGGGCGGCCGCAATCCGGAGCCCCACCGATCCAGCGGCGCGCACACCCCGAAATGGGGGGGGTGTCGGTGCGCGGCACTCGGTACTATGATCGTTTGCTCGCCGTGCCAGGTACGAGCCCACTCCCTCGAAGGACGAATCATGAACGCACGCCGCACCCGTCGTTTGACCGCTCCGACGCTTCGCATCGGCCTTGCCGCGGTGCTCGCGCTCGGTCTGGGTACCGCTGCCGCGCAGGAGGTCGGCGGCGGCAGCAAGGGCGCCGTCACCGGCGCCGCGGGCGGCGCCACGGCGGAGGGGTCGAACAGCACGCTCGAACGCTGCGACCAGGCGCTCGGCACGATCGGCGTCGTCGAGGACCAGACGGCCGGCTGGTATCGCACGCTGCAGAGCTACAAGCTCGGCTCGACGGTGCCGGTGCTGCGCATGATGATCCAGCAGTCGAACTGCTTCGTCGTCGTCG
>CAZVNC010000095.1:0-7799 GCA_964628305.1 uncultured Ideonella sp. | reverse complement strand
AGATGCCGGAGATGGACGGCTTCCAGGTCCTCGAGCAGCTCGTCGCCGACGCCCGGCTGCGCGATCTGCCGGTGATCGTCACCTCGTCGCTCGAGGGCATCGCGCACATCGTGCGCTGCATCGAGCTCGGCGCCGAGGACTATCTGCACAAGCCGGTGAACCCCGTGCTGCTGAAGGCGCGCATCGGGTCGAGCCTCGAGAAGAAGCGCCTGCGCGATCAGCAGAAGGATCTGATTCGCCGCTTCGCGACCTCCGAGGTCGCCGAGGATCTGCAGCAGTCGGGATTCGCGCTCGGCGGCCGGCGCGTGCAGGGCACGGTGATGTTCTCGGACATCCGCGGCTTCACGACGCTCGTCGAACTGCAGCCGCCGGAGGAGACGATCGAGCTCCTCAACACCTACTACACGCTGATGTTCGACGCCATCACCGGCCAGGGCGGCGTCGTCAACCAGATGATCGGCGACGGCCTGATGGCGATCTTCGGGGCGCCGCTGCCGCTCGCCGATCCGCCGGGCGCGGCGGTGCGCGCCGCGCTCGACATGATCGAGTTGATCGAGTTGCTCAACGTCGAGCGCGAGAGCATGGGCAAGACGCCGATCGCGATTGGCATCGGCATCGCTTCGGGCGAGGTCGTCGCCGGCTACACCGGCACCCAGCAGCGCGCGACCTACACCTGCATCGGCGACACCGTCAACCTCGCGGCGCGGCTCGAGGCGCACACCAAGGTCGCGCGGCGCGCGATCCTGATCGACAGCGCGACATGCGACGCAATCGGCGGCGCGTTCCCGGTCGCTGCCCTCGGCGCCGTCGCGTTCAAGGGCAAGGCCGGGCCGGTCGAGGTATTTGCGGTCGAGCGCTCGAAGCGCGTCTGACGGCACCAGGATCGGTCCCGCATCCGGCGGCACCACAGAGCGTCAAGGCAGCTTGGCGAGGATCGCGTCCATCTCCTGCGCGGTGAATGCGCGCATCGAACGCCCGCGCACATTGCCCTGCGAGGCGATCGCGAGGTTCAAGGCTGCAATCGCCTGTTCGCTGTCTGCCTCGAGCACGGCCACCAGGTCGCACTCGCCCATCGTCCAGTAAAGCTCGCGAAACTTGACGCCGAACTTGGCCGCGGCTTCCTTCACCGCGGCGGCGCGCTTGGTGCTGTCCTTGATGGAGGCGATGCCCTTGTCCGTGAAAGTCATCAAGCCGATGTAAGTGATCATGATCGCGTTCCTTCGCCTGCAAACCGGGCCGAAGAAAGGGGCCGAATCAAGACAGGCCAAGCGGCACGACCCCACGGAGGCAGCTCGGGCTGATCGCCGCAGACGACCGGTCCACCCGATGGGCTGAACCACGATCGTCAGGCGGCGACCAGGATAGCCTATGCGCCTGGGCGGCGATGTCCATCCCTATGACTTGACGCGGCCGGCGCGGCAAAGCCGGACCCGGACAGCCCGCGACGCTTCGGCGAGGCGGCCGGCTTGCGCCGGCTGCCCTGCGGTACTCGCACCCATGGCCTCGTCGCCAACTCACTTCGCGAACTGCGTTCGCTGCGTTCAGACAGTCGCGACGAAGTCAGATCACGAGGCGCGCTGCGCGCGCTGGCCCTGGGCGCTGCGTTCCTCGGCGCCTCGCAGGCGCATCGCAGCCTGTCCGAGTCCAGCTTTGCGGAGGCGCTCGTGATGTTCGCGGCGCGAAACGCCTGCGCCCCGACCTCGTGGCAGGTGCCACCCGACAGGGGCGATTTCTGCTACTGCAGCATGAGCCCCTGGCGGGTGGCACCTGGCACGATGCGCTGACCGGCGAGTGAGGTAGTTGCTCTACGCCAATAGCCGCAAAGCGTCGCGAGAGCTCACTGGACACTTTGCGTTCGAACGCAGATCGGCATCAATGCGCCGCGCCGGCATCGGCCCCCGCCGCGCCGTGATGCGTCGGGCGCGCGAGCCAGACGAGGCCGATCATCAGCACGAAAAGCAGCGCCGAGCCGGCGAAGATGTCGTTCGCGCCAAGCATCGCCGCCTGGCGATCGATGAGCAGGTTCACGTAGGCTGCGATCTGCTCGGTGTCGAGCCCCTGCGCGCGCATCCTGGCGAATGCGTCGGCCGCGGCGACGCCGGTGGCGTCGCCGATGCGCTCGGTCAAATGCGCGTGGTGCAGCGCGGTACGGCTGTCCCACAGCGTGGTCATGACCGAGGTGCCGATCGCGCCGGCCGTGATGCGCACGAAATTGCTCAGGCCGGTGGCGGCCGGAATGCGATCGGGCTCGAGCCCGGACAGGGTCAGCGCGACGAGCGGGACGAAGAAGAACGCGGTCGCGATGCCCTGGATCACGGTCGGAACGAGGATGGTCTCGATGTCGGCGTCGGTGTTGAACCAGCTTCGCATCCACATCACGAGCGCGAAGATGACGAACGAGACGGTCGAGAGCCAGCGCGCATCGACGGTCGAGACGCTCTTGCCGACGAATGGCATGCACAGGATCGCGAGCACGCCGACCGGCGCCAGCACCCAGCCGGCGTCGGTCGCCGTATAGCCCATGTAGAGCTGCAGCCACAGCGGCAGGATGACGACGTTGCCGAAGAACAGGCCGTAGCCGACGCTCATCGAGAGCGTGCCGGTCCAGAAGTTGCGGCGCCTGAAGAGCGTCAGATCGACGACCGGATGCTCGTCGGTCAGCTCCCAGACGATGAAGACGACGAACCCGATCGCCGAGACGACGGCGAGCGTGACGATCTCGCCGGAGTGGAACCAGTCGAGCTCGCGACCCTTGTCGAGCATGATCTGCAGCGCGCCGACCCAGATCACGAGCAGCGACAGGCCGACGACGTCGATCGGCAGCTTGCGCGTCGCCGACTCGCGGTCCCGGTAGATGCTCCACGTCAGCCCGGCGGCAAACAGGCCGATCGGGACGTTGATGTAGAAGATCCACGGCCAGGAGATGTTGTCGGTGATCCAGCCGCCCAGCAGCGGCCCCATCACCGGCGCGACGAGCACCGTCATCGACCACACCGCGAGCGCCATGCCGGCCTTGGCCTTCGGATAGCTTTGCAGCAGCAGCGTCTGCGAGAGCGGAATCATCGGTCCGGCGACCGCCCCCTGGATGACGCGAAACAGGATCAGCAGCTCGATGCTCGGCGCCAGCCCGCACAGCCAGGACGCCAGCGTGAACAGCAGCACGCTGCTCGTGAAGAGCCGCACCATGCCGATGCGCTGCGTGAGCCAGCCGGTGAGCGGCACCGAGATCGCGTTCGCGACCGCGAAGCTCGTGATGACCCAGACGCCCTGGTTCGGGCTCACGCCGAGGTCGCCCGAGATCGCCGGCAGCGAGACGTTGGCGATCGAGCTGTCGAGGACGTTCATGAACGTCGCGAGCGACAGCGCGAAGGTGCCGAGCGCGAGCGGCACGCCGTGCAGCGGCGGCGGTGTACCGGGCAGGGCCGGCGCGGCTTGCGGTGCGGACATGCGCGCGTGCGTCAGTGCGCCTTCGTGTCCGCCTGCGCGGCGCCGGACGCCGCGGCGACCGACTTCGCCACAGGCGCCGCCGGCTTGCGCGCCGCCTTCGCCTTGACGTCGGGCGATGCCTTGGCGGTGCCGAGCTGTGCGGCGATGATGCGCTCGACCGCGGCGTCGGCCGCACCGTCGGCGTCCAGATTCGTGAACACGCTCGTGTGGCTGGCGGGGATGGTGCGCGGCAGGTCGGCGACCGACTTGCCGGTCTGATCGCGCACGTCGACGGTGGCGATCATCGACAGCCCGACGCGCAGCGGGTGCGCGGCAAGCTCCTTCGGGTCGAGTTCGATGCGCACCGGCACGCGCTGCACAACCTTGATCCAATTGCCGGTCGCGTTCTGTGCCGGCAGCAGCGAGAACGCCGAGCCGGTGCCCGCACTCAGGCCGGCGACGCGGCCGTGAAACTCGACGTCGCTGCCGTACAGGTCGGCGACGAGCGTCACAGGCTGATCGATGCGCAGCCGGCGCAACTGCGGCTCCTTGAAGTTCGCATCCACCCACACCTGCTTCAGCGGCACGAGCGACATCAGCGGCGCACCGGCCTGCACCCGCTGGCCGAGCTGCACGCTGCGCCGCGCGATCGTGCCGTCGACGGGCGCCGGCAGTTCGACCCGCTGCAGCGCGAGATACGCCTCGCGCACGCGTGCCGCGGCGCGCTGCACCGCGGGGTGCCGATCGACGCTGACGCCGCTCGTCATGACCTGGTTCGAGGCGAGCTGCTCGCGCGCGGCGACGACCGCCGACTGCGCCGCGGCGAGCACGCTCTTGGCGACGGCGAGCTGCGACTGGCTGTGATTGAACTCCTCCTTGCCGACGGCGCCGGTTGCGAGCAGCGGCCTGCGGCGCGCGATGTCGTCCTCGGCGCGCTGCACGTCGCTCTTCGCGCGCGCCACGTCGGCCTCGCGCAGCGCCACCTGCGCCTCGAGCGTCGAGTTGTTGGCGTACAGCGTACGCACCTCGCGCACCGTCTGCGCAAGCTGCGCCTCGGCCTGTTCGAGCGCGATGTGGGCGTCGGCCGGATCGAGCTTGACGAGCGTCTGCCCGGCCTTCACGAAGTCGGTGTCTTCGGCGTTGATCGCGAGCACGGTGCCGCTCACCTGCGGCGTGATCTGGATCACGTTGCCTTGCACGTAGGCGTTGTCGGTGCTCTCGTAGCGGGCGCTGATCAAGAAGTAGTGCGCTGTGTAGGCGATCGCCCCGAGCGCGACGACGAGCGCGACGATCGAGAGCGCCTTGCGCCGCTTCCGCTTCTGCGCGCGCCGCTGCGGCCCGGGCGCAGCGGGTGCGGCGGCCGGCGCAGGTTCTTGTTTGTCCTCTGCCATGGTGTCCTCAGCGCGCCGCAACGGCGCCGTTCGAGAGTCGGGTTTGCGCCGCGGCGTCGTAGCCACCGCCGAGCGCACGCGCCAGTGCGACCTGGCCGTCGAGTTCGCGCGTCTTCAGTTCGGCGCCGAGGCGGCGCTGCGCGAGGACCTCGACTTCGGCGCTCAGCACCGTCAGATAGGTTCCGAGCCCGGCTCTGAAGCGCTGCAGCGCGAGGTCGTAGGCCTGTTCGGATCGCACCTGCGCCTCGGCCTGCTTGATGTGCTGGCGCGCGATCGACTGCACCGACGCGATCTGGTCGGCGGCGTCGCGCACCGCCTCGAGCAGCGCCGCGTTGTAGCTGTCGACGGCGGCGTCCAGATCGGCGGTCTTGCCGCTCACGTTCGCGCGCAGGCGTCCGGCGTCGAAGATCGGCAGGTGAATCGCGACCCCGGCGCCGTACTGCTCGCTGCCGGCGTTGATCAGCCGGTTCACGCCGAGCGAGCTCAGGCCGGCGAACGCGATCAGATTCACGTTCGGATAGAGCAGCGTCTTCGAGTAGGCGACGTCCTGCGTCGCCGCCTCGACGCGCTGGCGCGCGGCCGCGATGTCGGCGCGCCGCGCCAGCAGGTCGGCCGGAATGTCGGCCGGCAGCGGCACCGCCTGCACCGTGCGCAGGCGGGGCGCGAGCGTATCGAGCGCGCCCGCGGGCTGCGCGGCGAGCGCGGCCAGCGCATGCCGGGTGTGCGCGATGCGTTCGTCGATGACCTCGATCTGGCGCGCCGTTTCCGGCACCGCCGCCTCGCCCTGGCGCAGTTCCACGTTCGTGTCGAGACCGGCCTCGACGCGTTGCCGGATCAGGGCGAGGATCTCCTCGCGCTGCGCGAGGGCGCGTTCGGCGACCGCGCGTTGCTCGAACAGTCCACCGAGCGCAAAGTAGCTGCGCGCGACGTTCGCCGCGAGCAGCACGCGAGCCGCCTGGGCGTCGGCCTCGGCGGCGCGCTGCGCGCCAAGCGCCGCACCGAGCGCGGCGGCGTTCTTGCCGAAGAAATCGATCTCCCAACTACCCGAGAGCTGGAACAGGCCGGTGTTGCCGACCGAACCCGCGATCGGCGGCGGAATGAGGCCGTTCTCGGTGTAGCGCTGGCGCTGGAGGTCAAGATCGGCGTCGACGCGCGGCCCGGCGTTCGCCTGCGCGGCGCTCGTCGCCGCGGCCGCGCGCAGGCTGCGGTCGTGCGCGACCTTCAGGCTCGGGTTGGCGGCGAGTGCGGTCTCGACGAGCTTGTCGAGTTGCGGGTCGCCGAACGCCGTCCACCAGCGGTCGGACAGGTCGGCGCTGGGTGCCTTGCCGGGCACGCCGACGTCGGCGGCATCCAGCATTTGCGCCTGCGGCGCGATGCCGGCGCTGCTGACACAGCCGGCGACGACGAGCGCCGCGCACAGGGCCGCGAGCGGCGCCACGCAGCGCCGCCACCCCGCGAGCGGCGATCCACATCCCGTCTTCATCTCGATCCTGCCCGGTCCGTTCATCGCAGACGACGCACTCAGCCGCGCGCGCCCTTGTCCAGCGCCTTGCCGTTCGCCAGCATGCGATGCAGGCCCGCCTTCAGCGCTTCCCATTCGGCCGCCGTGAAGCCCGCCAGATGCGCGTTTTGCACCTCGCACAGCACGCCCGGAATCCGGCGCGCGGCGGCCACGCCTTCGGCGGTCAGCTCGACGTTGACGACCCGCCGGTCGTCGGTCGAACGCACGCGCCGCACGAGCTGCTTGGCCTCGAGGCGGTCGAGCATGCGCGTCATCGCACCGGCATCGATCTGGGATTCGCGCGCCAGCTCGGCGACGGTCGCCGCGGCACCCAGATGCAGCTTGAGCAGCGGCACCCACTGCGCGTTCGTCAGTCCGATCGACTCGAGCCGCTGGTCGATGCCGCGCGCCATGCTCGTCACGACCTGGCGCATCAGATAGCCGACGCTTTGCTCGGCACCGTAGCCGCGCGCCCGATAGAACGCCGCCGGCTTGAGCGTGGCGGGCTTCGCGACGGATCGATGGGCGGTCGGCATCGCGGCAGTATACTTGCTTAGGCAAAGACTGTGCAGGCAGTCTTCAGGGGGTGGCTCCTGTGTCCGCCGCCTGCCTTGCAGCCCCCTAGACTCCCACCATGCCCGCCGCCGCACTCCCCGCCCGCCGCGAAGCCGCCGTCGCTCGCGCGCGCAACGTCGGTCCGCTGCGCGGCCTGCTGCCGTTCCTGCGTCCGTATCGCGGCCGCATCGGGCTCGCGCTGCTGTTTCTCGTCCTCGCCGCGGTCAGCACGCTCGTCTTTCCGGTCGCGCTGCGGCTGCTGATCGACAACGGCATGGTCGCCGCCGACCCTGGCGCGCGCGTGATGGCGCTGCGCAGCCACTTCTTCGAGCTGTTCGCGGTCGGCGCCGCGCTCGGCGTGTTTTCCGCCGCGCGCTACTACATGGTGAGCTGGATCGGCGAGCGTGTCACGGCCGACCTGCGCAACGCTGTCTACTCGCACGTCGTCGGCCAGAGCCCGGAGTTCTTCGAGACGACGCAGACCGGTGAAGTGCTGTCGCGCCTGACGACCGACACCACGCTGGTGCAGACCGTCGTCGGCTCGAGCCTGTCGATGGGGCTGCGCAATTCGGTGATGGGCATGTCCTTTACCGTATTGAACAAACCGCTCTGGTGGTCGATCAGCAGCATGATGGCGTCATCTACGTCGAGCATGCCATTGGTTGATGCCATGACTTAATCTCCTCGAGTTGCTGTTGAAGTGCGAAGTGTTCGATACTTGCGGCCGTGGTGTTTGCCGTCTTGCGGACGAGGCGATGCGCGCGCGTCGTTCAACGCGGGCAACGTTGTGGACCTTTGAGCAGCCGGTGGTTCATGAGAGGGTCTCGCTCGTCATGGCTTTCTCCCAGTTCATTTTGACGTAGGGTTGGGCGTCGTCGGGATGACGTTGGCGCTGTGACGTTGGGTGCTGGGGGGCTGGGGTAGGG
>CAZVNC010000094.1:0-7811 GCA_964628305.1 uncultured Ideonella sp. | reverse complement strand
TGGGAGCGAAAGCATTCACTGTATCGGTTCACGACTTCGTCGCGGCAATGGTGGTTGGCCTTGACGTGCGCGTGCTTGTCAAGAGCCCGTGGGATTCTGAGCGTGAGGTTCACGACGGCGCGCCAGGCACGACACCAAGCTCCGCCAATATCTTGCAGCGAATCTCATTTTCTGGCCGACAGCGTAGCGCTGAAGTCGATACAGCCATTGCGCGCAATCACGCACGCCTTCGTCCAATTCGGTTCAATGACCATACGCTTGGCGTCGCAGCTATCTCGACTTTGCCGAACTCAGCCGCCCTCTTGTTGAGTCTGCACACTGTTGGAGGGCTCGCGACATCAATGACAGGGAGATTTGCTTCATCTTTCATCGGCTACATTGACCACAAGCCGGCATCTGCGAGGCGAGACGCGGCGGGAATTGAGGCGCCGCAAAGCGTCATGAGTGCATGGGCCGCAGAACAACTGCGACTATTGGAAGTCTCTCAAGTCGACGACGTCGAACGTTGCATCGCAGGATTTCATGCGCTGGAGTTCGGCTGCGACCCGACGAACTTTGGTCGTGTCTTGGTATCCAGCGATCAACTTGGCACGACATTCATGACGTTTGCAGCGCTCGCTGCATTGGCGCAGTCCACTCCAATTGGCTTCTTGACGATCCAGGGGATCGACCACATCGACACTTCTAATTCGATCCCACGGATTCCCGGAACAGTGCTGTTTCTTCCTCTGACGAACGGTGGCAAGGCCCTGAGCGCGAAGATTGTTGGCGCCCACCCGCTTGAACCGAACTCCATCATTGGATGTCTTGACCGGGCGATCGCTGCCACAGGTCGAATGGCGATGTGGGAGATATGCACGACAAGTTATCAGTCCAGGCTACGACACAGGTTGGACCTCTTGAAGGTTTCCGCTGCAGCGATTTAGCGCCCTGATCGGAGAATGCTCCCCCGCGCTCCGCACGTTCATTGGCTTCAGCAGCACAAACGGATGGCACACGAAACAGTCAAGCTTCGCCGATCGGCGCAACTTCGCGCGGCGCGCGCCGCGCAGCGCGATTACTTGCGCGGCGGGAACCCCGGCAGCCCTGGGAACAGGGCCTTCGTCTGCTCGGTCATCTGTTCCTGCATCTGCGCGAAGAGCTTCTTCGACTGCTCGACGTATTCGCCCATCATTCCCGCTGGCGCCTGACCGCTGATGAACTGGGCCCACGATTCGGGGCTCA
Source organism: uncultured Ideonella sp. (assembly GCA_964628305.1). Classification (GTDB taxonomy): domain Bacteria; phylum Pseudomonadota; class Gammaproteobacteria; order Burkholderiales; family Burkholderiaceae_C; genus CAIKUF01. The sequence continues at coordinate 6,587 of CAZVNC010000094.1, read as the reverse complement.
GGCCGCGGGCCGGATCACCCAGCCGCTGCTGAAATTCGGCGAAGGCCTGGATGTTCTTCTCCAGGTACGAGCCCATCAGCCCCTGCATCGCGTGGCCGTAGAAGCGGATGATCTGCGCCAGCATCGCCGACGAGAACATCGGCACGCCGCCGCTCTCCTCCTCGAGGATGATCTGCAACAGGATGCTGCGCGTCAGCTCCTCGTTCGTCTTCGCGTCGCGGACGACGAAATCCTGCCCCGCGAGCACCATCTTCTTCACATCGGCCAGCGTGATGTAGCTGCTCGCCTGGGTGTCGTAGAGGCGGCGGTTCGGATACTTCTTCAGCACGCGCGGGCCGTTCGGGGCCGAAGCAGCGTCCGCGGCTGGCTTGGCCGGTGTCGCGGCGCGTCGTTGGGCAGGCATTGCGCGGTCTCCAGGTCGGGGCCTATGTTGCAGGGCACAAATATTCTAGTTGCCCGCTTCAGCCTGCCCGCGAAGGGTTTCCCCTTCGTCGGCCCTTGTCCCCGCGCAAGCCGGGACGGCGCCCCGCCTCGGGCCGGCTCGCTGCGGTCGCGCGCTACTTCGTGCCGAGCTGGACCGTCACTTCCTTGTAGAGGCTCTCGCCGACGCTCGGGATGAACATTTTCCAGACCGGCTGCACCCGTTCGCGCATGCGCTCGTGTTCGGCGTCGGTCACGTCGTTCACCTGCATGCCCTTGGCCGCCATCGCCGCCTGCGCCGACTTGGCCTGCTCGCGTGCCACGCCGCGCTGGAAAGCGCGCGCCTCGATCGCGGCGTCCTTCAGGATCTTGCGGTCGCCTTCGCTCAGGCCGTCCCAGAACTTCTTCGAGACGAGCGGAATGAAGGCGCCGTAGCTGTGGCGCGTGAGCGAGAGGTACTTCTGCACTTCGAAGAGCTTCAACGCAAAGATCACTGCGGTCGGCGTGCCTTGGCCGTCGATGGTGCGCGTCTCGAGCGCGCTGTACAGCTCGGGCACCGCGAGCGGCACCGGGGTCGCGCCGAGCGCCTTGATCGTCTCCTGCGTGATCTTGGCCTGGATCGAGCGGAACTTCAGTCCCTCAAAGTCCTCGACCTTGGCGATCGGGTGCTTGCTGTTGGTCGCGTTGAAGAAGCCGTTCTCCCAGTACGCGAGGCCGACCAGGCCCTTGGCCGGAAGCATCGCCATCAGCTTGTCGCCGACCGGGCCGTCGAGCACCTTCTCGGCCTGCTGCTCGGTGGAAAACAGGAACGGAAAGTCGAGGATTTCGTATTCCTTGATCATGCCGGTGAGGGTCGTCGTCTGCGGCACGGTGAACTCGATCGTTCCGCCCTGCAGCGCAGACGTCACCTGCACGTCGTTGCCGAGCGCCCCGCCGTAGAAGCCCTTGATCTTGATCTTGCCGCCACTCTTGGCATCGACCAGCTCGATGAACTTGGCGACGCCCTGGCCCTGGTGCGACTTTTCGGGCAGCGTGACGGCGAACTTGGCCGTGACCTGCGCCAGCGCGAGCTGCGGCGCGCCGGCCGCGAAGCTGCCCGCGATCGCGAGCGCCATCAGTCTGTGAAGAGCTTTCATCGGTTTGTCTCCTGGGTTGAAGGAACGAAGAGTCAGCGCCACCACTGCGCCGGGACCATCACGATCGCCGGAAAGAGCACGAGTGCCACGAGCACGGCCAACTCGGCAATCAGGAACGGCAGCACGCCGCGCGCCGCCTGGGCGAGCGACACCTTGCCGATCGAGCTGACGACGTTGAGCACGACGCCCACCGGCGGCGTGATCATGCCGAGCGAGCAGTTGACGATGAAGATGACGCCGAAGTACACCGGGTCGATACCGGCCTGCTCCACGATCGGCAGGAACACCGGTGTGAAGATCAGCACGATCGGGATGAAGTCGAGCACCATGCCGGCCAGGAAGACGACGAGCATCATCGCGGCCGTCAGCGCGAGCGGGTGGTCGCCGACCAGGGCCAGCGCGCTGCCGACCTGACCGGGCACATCGGCGATCGTGATCATGTAGGACGCCACCATCGCAAAGCTGGCGAGGATCAGCACCACGGCGGTGGTGCGCGCCGAGACGAGCAGGCATTGGTAGACCGAGCGCAGCGTCAGTTCGCGGTAGACAACGGCGCCGACGAAGAGGGCATACGCCGCCGCCACGACGGCCGCCTCGGTCGGCGTGAAGATGCCGAACTTCAGCCCGCCGACGATGATCACCGGCATCATCAGCGCCCAGGCGCCCTTGCCGAGCAGGCGCGCGCGCTCGGCGTAGCTCTTGCGCGGCGCGAGCTGGATGTTCATGCGCCGCGACACCAGCCACCAGGCGATGACGAGCGATGCGCCCATCAGCACCCCCGGAACGATGCCGGCGAGGAACAGCCGCGTGATCGAGACGTTCGCCACCACGCCGAAGATCAGGAAGCCGATCGAAGGCGGAATCACCGGCGCGATGATGCCGCCGGCCGCCATCAGCCCGCACGAACGCACCGGGTCGTAGCCCGCCTGGCGCATCATCGGCACCAGGATCGCAGCGAGCGCGGCGGTGTCGGCGACCGCAGACCCCGACAGGCTCGCAAGCAGGATCGCGGCAAAGATCGCGACGTAGCCGAGGCCGCCGCGCAAATGGCCGACGAAGGCGCCCGCCATCTCGACGATGCGGCGCGACAGGCCGCCGGCGTTCATGAATTCTCCGGCGAGGATGAAGAATGGCACCGCCATCAGCACGAAGTTGTCGGCGCCGCCGATCGCGTTCTGGACCACGATCTGCGAGTCGAACTGGTCGAGCTGAAGCATGACGGCCACGCCCGAGAGCAGCAGCGCGAACGCGATCGGCATGCCGAGCGCGATCAGCACGAGCAGCGTGGCGAGGAAGATGAATGCGGTCAACGCTTGTCCTCGTCGCTCCGATCGGCGGCGACCTCGGGCATCTTGTCCAGGATGCGGTCGCCGAGGTCCTTCGTCAGCTCCGGGCCCTGCGGGCCGCGCAGCGCATGCCAGATGTTGTTGACGATGGCAACGATCATGCCGGCGCCGAAGACGAGCGCGACGCCGTACAGCCAGGCGTAGGGCACTTCGAGCACCGGGTAGCTGTTGCCGAGGTTGATCTTCGTCTGCTCCCAGCCGCCGATCAGGAACATCACGCACGCCGCGAGCATCAGCACGCCGGTCAACAGCACGAGCGCCTTGCGCATGCCAAGCGGAAGCTTCTGCACCAGCCCATCGAAGCCGATGTGCGCGTGCTGCACCGATGCGAGGATCGCGCCGAGGAAGATCAGCCAGACGAACAGCAGGCGCGACAACTCCTCGGACAACGCGATGCCCGAGTCGAACACATAGCGCAGCACGACATTGCCGAAGACAAGCACCGCCATCACCGCGAGGCAGGCCACGATCAGGATCTCCAGCACACGCACGCAGGCGCGGCCCAGGCGGTTGCTCTTCATCTCGTCAGAATCGCGCGCCGAGCGCGCCGCTTGCTGCGGGGATCACCGGCTTTCACGGGCTGGGCAAAGCGTCGATTAGAGTCTGTGCCCGTCGATGATGCAAATTATTCCCCTTGCAGCGTCGAGTCGCCGCGTTCATGTCGGTCGGCCGGCGTGGGTCGAAAGCAGGCGCGCCAACGCGCCGGTCAGCAACAGCCCGCACACCGAAGCGGCGCCCGTGGCGAGCCAGGTGAACTCCCAGCCTCCGGCGACGCTCGCGACCCAGGCCACGACCGGCGGCCCGGAGAACTGGCCGAACGCCGACCACTGCTGCATCCAGCCGATGGTGGTGGACAACATGCCTTCGTCCGGCGCGACGCGGACCGCGAGCGCGAACAGCGTCGCCGGGATCAGGCCGCCGACACCGGAGAACAGCAGCACCGCAACAAAGCGCGCCCAGGCCGGCAGCCCGGCACCGTCGGCGCCGGCAAAAGTGGCCGCGGCCGCGAGCGTCATCGTCACGAAACCGATGACCAACACGCGACCCGGCGCCACGCCGCGGTGCAAAAGGTGCCCGGCGCCGATGTTGCCTGCCATGTTGACCCCGGCGGCCAGCGCGGTGAGCACCCCGGTGGCTGCGCCCGAGACGCCGGCCTGCATGTAGATCGCGGGCAGGAAGCCGATCACCGCCAGCCATTGACCGGAATAGGCCGCAAAGATCAAGGCCACCAACCACGGGCCCGGTTCGGCGAGCGTGCGGCGCAGGCGCTCCGCCCACCGCGCGCCCGCCGCGGGCTGAACGGCCAGCGCCGCGGGCACGCAGCGCAACAGCACGAAAGCCATCAGCAGCGAAACCAGCGCCAGCGCCCACCACCAGGCGCGCCAGCCGAAGGCGCCGATGAAGAGCGGCCCGATCAGCAGCGCCAGCGCGGTGGCCAGCGGCATGAAGGTGCCCCACAGGCCGAACATGAGGCTCACCCGCTGCGGCGCGACGAGCCGCCGCAGCAGCCCGGGAGCCGGCAGCACGACGAGCAGGAAGCCGAAGCCTTCGCATGCCCGCAACACCATCAACATCGCGACGCCCTGCGCCAAGCCGCCGATCGCACTCACCGCGGCGAGCACGAAGAGGCCGAGCGCCATGCTGCGCCGCAGCCCGAAGCCGTCGACGAGCACACCGAAGGCGACGCCGCAGCTCATGCCTGCCACCTGCACGAGCGAGAGCAGGAAGCCGGCCTCCACCAGCGTCATGTCCAGCGCTTCGCGCAGCGTGGTGATGGCCGGCGGCAGCTTGCCGACGTGCAACGCGGCGCAGACGCCGGCGGCAATGATGATCAGTGCCGGATCGACGCGGGAATGCCGCTCGCCGGCCACGGGCGACGTTGAAGACATGAAGGCCGAGTATCGCCGGCTCGACAACAAGGCCTGCGGCCGTGTCTTCATTGATACAGTTCATGGCCAGCGCCGACCGCCGGCGGCTGCGACGCGCCGCGATCCGGATCGACACCCACTTCCGAACACCTTTCGAGCACCCTGCCATGAATGCCACTGAAAACTCGCTGACCAAGGAACAGATCGCGCACTTCGCGCAACGCATCGAGGCCCGCAAGCGCCTGTTGCAAGACGAGATCCGCCAGGGGCTGGCGCGCTCCAGCAAGGAGCACGAAGCCGATCTGATCGGCGGGGCGGGCGACTCCGGCGATGCGGCAGCCGCCTCGCTGCTGCGCGACATCACCGAGTCGGAGATCATCCGCGACGTCGGCGAGGTGCGCGATATCGCTGCCGCCGAGCAGCGCCTCGCCGCCGGCCGCTACGGCATCTGCATCGACTGCGAGGAGCCGATCCGCTACAAGCGCCTCGACGCCTATCCGACCGCCAAGCGCTGCCTCGCCTGCCAGGAACGGCGCGAAAAGCTCCTGGCGCCGTCGCCGTATACGGGACGCTGAGCGCAAGCGGCCCGGGCGGGCATCAGGCGCCGCGGCCGGTCACGGTTGTCGATCCTGATCGCGCAGGACGCGCTTGAGGATCTTGCCGGTCGCGCTCTTGGGCAGTTCGGTGACGATGTCCACCCGCGCCGGCACCTTGTAGGCCGCGATGTTCGCGCGGCAATACGCGATGATCTGCTCCGCGCTCACGTCCTGCCCCGCTCGCGGCACGACCGCGGCCACCACCTGCTCGCCCTTTTCCGGATGCAGTACGCCGTAGACGGCCACTTCCTGCACTTGCGGCAGCTTGTACAGATACTGCTCGACCTCGGCCGGCCAGACCTTGAAGCCCGACACATTGATCATGTCCTTGACGCGGTCGACGATGAACACGTAGCCGTCGCCGTCCATCCTGCCGATGTCGCCCGAGTGCAGCCAGCCGCCGCGCAACGCCTGCGCGGTGTCCGCGGGGCGATTCCAGTAGCCCTGCATGACGCCCGGCCCGCGGATGACGATTTCGCCCCACTCGCCTTTCGGCAACTCGCGGTCCGCCTCGTCGAAGATCGCCAGTTCGAAGCCCTCCACCGCCCGGCCGACCGAGCCGAAGCGATGCTCGACCAGATCGTTGTAGCAGGCGAACGGCGAACACTCGGTCAGCCCGTAGCCCTCGTAGACCCGACGCCCGAACTGCTGCGCCCAGCGGCGCGAGATCTCCTCGGGCATGGTGGCGGCCGCCGACATCTCGTAGCGGATCGACGACAGGTCCCAGCGCGAGAGGTCCATCGAGAGCAGCGCGATGAAGATCGTCGGCACGCCGAAGAACATCGTGATGCGATCGCGCTGGATCGCCTCCAGGACCTGATCGGGAACGAAGCGGCGAAACAAGACCAGCGTGGCGCCGGCCAGCACGGCCGCGTTCATGATGTAGTTCTGGCCGTAGACGTGAAACAGCGGCAGGAAGGCCGCGAGCCGATCGTCGGCGCGGTAGCCCGAGCACTTCGCGGACTGCGCGATGTTGCTCGCGATGTTCGACTGCGTCAGCGTCACACCCTTCGGAAAGCCGGTCGTTCCCGACGAATAGAGCAGCGCCGCAGGGGCGTCCGGCGCGCACTCGACGGACGCGAACGCCGCGTCGTGCCCGGCACACCACTGCGCAAGCGTCGGCAGCCCGGCGGCCTCCCCTTCGCACAGCACGACATGCACGAGCGCCGGGCAGCGCTCGCGCGGCACGTGTTCGGCCAGCTCGGCGACGGTGAACAAGAC
>CAZVNC010000093.1:803-7824 GCA_964628305.1 uncultured Ideonella sp. | reverse complement strand
AGACGGGGCTTTACTACAACTGGAATCGGTACTATGACGCGACGACGGGGAGGTATACCCAAACCGATCCGATCGGGCTCGCGGGAGGGATCAATACGTATGCGTATGTAGGAGGAAATCCGCTGAGCAACGTGGACCCGATGGGCCTGGATGCGACCATTTGCCTCTATGCGGGCGGAACAGGCCACGTGGGTATCGGGATCAACTCGACGCGAACTACGGGTTTTTATCCACTGAACAGGAACTTTGGGGCGTTGATTGGAACCGATCCCGGTGTCGTCAAGCACGACACAGGAGACGCCGCATCTTGCAAGTCGATCAAGACGACTCCAGAGCAAGACAGGCGCATGCAGAACGCGATTAGCGGTTCGAGGGATATCCACGGAGGCTATTCGCTCACAGGAAACAATTGCGTCAACTTCGTGCGACTCATCTTGCAGCAAGGCGGAGCTACCTCCTCCGCCAGCATCGTCCCAAAGCCCTGCTTCGAAGGTCTATAGGGTATTCACGGACCGTGATGACAGCGCGCCGTTTCATTCTGTCCTTTGTGGCATTTGGTATTCTTGTACCTGCGGCGTGGTTTGTCTTCTACTGGACTGTAGGCAAACCGCATCCCGAGACACTCAGGTGGGTCATGCTCAACACGCGGATACACGAGTTGCTCCTCTTGCTGTGTCCGAGCTCGCTGCTCATGATGATGGATGTCGAAGACAAAAGCCTCTGGCTTCCAGTGATCACAATCGCCGTGAACGCATTGCTCTACGCGATCTTGGGCTGGCTCTTTTGGATCGGGATCAAGCGCTCGCGTATCGTGCTCGTTGGTACAGCCGCTGCCATCTTGATCGGCTGGTGCGGTCTGCTGAATCTGTAGTGGGGTTACGGTGCCTTGTGCAGTCTGGCGTGGGTGCATAGGCTTGCGGCTTATGACGTTTGCTCACGTCATTGCCGCAGCGCCGATGCACGGAGCTTCGCATGGGACAAGGCCGGCAACCGCACGAACCACAGCCGACAGAGTGCAAGCAACACCTACGCGTCACAGAGCACCAGCAACCGTCTGGCCTCGATCGGCGGTGCGCAGCCGACGAGCTTCGGCTATGACGACAACGGAAACCTCGCGAGCGATGCGCGCAGTGGCAGCACGCTGACCTTCACCTATGAGGGCTTCAACCGTCTGCGCTGGGTGTGGAACAACGGGACGCTCGTTGGCAGCTACGTCAGCAACGCGCTCGGCCAGCGGGCGCTGAAGAACGCTTCGGGGGCGGTGACGCGCTATGTCTACGGGCCGGGCGGCGAGCTGCTCTTCGAGAGCGGAGCGACGCCGACGCGCTATGTGTGGCTGCAGGGGGAGTTGCTCGGGATCGTGCGCGCAAACACCTTCTACGCCAGCCACAACGATCACCTGGGGCGCCCGGAGGTGCTGACCAACGCATCGGGGCAGGTGGTCTGGCGGGCGGCCAATGCGGCCTTCGATCGCAGCGTGACGATCAACACGATCGGCGGCCTCAACGTGGGCTTGCCGGGGCAGTACTTCGATGCCGAGGCGGGGCTGTACTACAACTGGAATCGGTACTATGACGCGACGACAGGGAGGTATACGCAGTCGGATCCGATCGGACTCCAAGGGGGGATCAATACGTATGCGTATGCGGGGGGAAATCCAGTCAGTCGTATTGATCCGCAGGGGCTCGCGTACTTCGGCGTTCGGCCGCTACAGGGCTTGCCGTGTTTGGGACCACTGTCGAACAACCGAGTGGACAACGCGATGAATACGGCGATCGCGCACGAGCAGTTGTTCTTCGAAGACGGCCGAGTTCCTGGGAATATGGGCTTCTTCGATGATTCGAAGCTCAAGACCGAAAGCGTGCTCGATGGTTATCGCGAACTGCCTGGGCGGTACAACGACTGTGTGATGCGAATGGCCGCGCGCTCAGCGGACACTGGCAAGTACAGCCTAGCGACCAACAATTGCCAAAGCTGGGCAGATCGGGTTCGCGAGCAATACAAGAAGCTGATCCGATCCGGAGCGGCAGCAACTGAGTGTGGACTATGACGCTCGTGTATACGGTAGCAATAGTCCTAGCGCTGGCAGCATATGCGCTCATGGGTCGCCTCGACTTGCTGCCCCGTGTCGCATTGTCCCTTGGCATCTTTGTCGGCCTGGTTGCTGTTGCGACGTGGTTGATTGCGCGAGTTGGTGATGACGCGCGACCGGGATCAGTGGAGGTGCCGTCTGCGGCTTCTTCAACCGCCCCTTTTATGCCGGACCCCGCGTCCCAGAAACCGCCGAACTGAGTCCACACTCGCCGACAGCATGCTTTATCAGCCCGCCACCGACCGCCACTACGCCCGCCGCCTGGGCAACGGCTTGGTGCGCATGGTGACGCTCGACACCGATGTGCGCATCGCCGCCCCCGCCAGCTCGAACTTCGGCTGGGACAAGGCCGGCAACCGCACGAGCCACAGCCGCGCGGGTGCGAGCAGCACCTCGGCGGGCTTAGGCCACTTGTTTGCAAACCGGGGCTGTGGTTCGGCTTCCAGCAAGGGATTGATCCTGAACCGGATCAATTTCGGAGCAACTACCGCCGGGAAGAAGTAGCCACCCGCTAGAACCCAAGGCTCGCGAGCAGATCGTCAACCTCATGCTGGCTGGCGACGACGTCGCTGCGCGCTGCCGGGTCGACGACCGGGCCGTGCAGCGCGGCGGGTTGCGCGGCGCGCGGCGCGTCGTCCGGCGCGGCCTGCAGCAGCAGCTTGACGAGGTTGTCCTCGAGGTCGACGGCGAGCGTGACGACCTTGGCAACGACCTGGCCGGTGAGGTCGTGAAAGTCCTGCGCGAGCATGATGTCGGTCAGGTGGCGGCCGGTGTTCGCACTCGCGGCGTCGATCTCGGCCGCGAGTTCGACAACTGATGCGGCGCAGGGCGCGCACGCCGGGTCGGCGCCGATCGCGCGGGCGATGCGGCGCGCCTTGTCGGCGATGCGGGACTGTTCGAGCTTGGCGGCGTCGACCGCATCGAGCACCTTCTCGGCCGCTTCGCCGGTCTTGCGGGCGACGTAGCCGAGGCGGCTGCGGGCGTCCGGCAGGCCGTCGGCGGCGAGTTGCAGTTGCGTCATCACGCCGAGCTGCTCGAGCGCGTCGTGCAGCACGCGCGTCAACTGGCCGAGCTGGCGGTAGACGGCGGGCGATGCGCCGGCCTCGGGTGGCGGCGCGAGAACGTGCTCAGGTTCGCTCTTCATCGCCGCGCCCTCAGACCGTCGCCGCGAGCTTTTGCATGATCTTGGCCACCTTCTCCTCGAGCGTGGCCTTCGTGAAGGGTTTGACGATGTAGCCGGCGGCGCCTTCCTGCGCGGCTCGCACGATGTCCTCCTTGCGCGCTTCGGCGGTCACCATCAGCACCGGCAGGTGCCGCAGCGTCTCGTCGGTCTTGATCTGCTGCAACAGCTCGAAGCCGTTCATGTTGGGCATGTTGATGTCGCTGATGACGAAGTCGAATGCCGCGTTGCGCAGCAGATCGAGCGCACGCACGCCGTCCTCGGCTTCGTCGGCGTTCTCGTAGCCGATTTCCTTGAGCAGGCCGCGGATGATGCGGCGCATGGTCGAGAAATCGTCGACGATCAAAAATCGCATGTCGGTCAGCGTCTTCATGGGGCAGTTCGCTAGAGATGGCGGGTTAGCGTGGCGCGTCGGCCAGGGTCGAGCCTGTCGCGGGCGGCGCTTGCGCAAGCCGCGCCCCGGAGGCGAGCAACCGGTCTTCGGCCTCGCGGTTCATGACGATGATGCTGATGCGCCGGTTCACCGCGCCGAGCGGCGCGTCGCGCTCGTACAGCGCGCTCGACGCCAGGCCCTGCACGCGCAGCACGCGCGCCTCGGGCAGCCCGCCCGCGAGCAGCTCGCGGCGCGACGCGTTCGCGCGGTCGCTCGACAGCTCCCAGTTGCTGTATCCGCGCTCGCCGCCCGCGAACGGCGCCGCGTCGGTGTGGCCCTCGATCGTCAGGCGGTTCGGCACTTCGGCGAGCACCTGCGCGATCTCGTGCAGCAGCTCGCGCATGTAGGGTTTGACGACGGCGCTGCCGCTGTCGAACATCGCGCGGCTTTGCTCGTCGACGATCTGGATCCGCAGGCCGTCGGGCGTCATGTCGAGCCGGATCTGCGAACTCATCGCGGCCAGCCGCGGGTTGTTCGCGACCATCTCCCGCATCTTCTGCTGCAGCGCCTGCAGGCGCGCGGCCTCCGCCTGCCGCGCCTCGTGCTTGATGGTCTGCAGGTTGATCGTCTTGCGCTTCTCGTCGATCTCGCCGCGCTTGACCTGGCCTTCGCTGCGCGTCAGATCGGTCCCGCCGCCCTTGACGACGCTGGACGAATCGCCCGAGCCGCTGCCGTTGCTCAGCAGCGCGACCTTGAGCGGATTCTGGAAATAGTCGGCGATGCCCTTGCGGTCGCCCTCGGTCGTCGAGCCGAGCAGCCACATCAGCAGGAAGAACGCCATCATCGCCGTCACGAAGTCGGCATACGCGATCTTCCACGCGCCGCCGTGCGCCGCATGCCCGCCGCGCTTGACGCGCTTGACGATGATCGGCTGGAGCTTCTTGCTGTCACCGGCCATGCCGCACTCCGTTCGCGCAAGCCGGTCGGCCAGCGCCGGGCCGCCCCAAGCCGGCTGCTCCCCCTCGGTGGGGCGATGCAGTACCCGGCGTCCTGGGGGTCATGCCCTCTTCCCCTTGACGTGACTTTCGAGTTCATTGAACGTCGGCCGCTCGGTCGAGTACAGCACCTTGCGGCCGAACTCGACCGCGACCTGCGGCGCGTAGCCCTGCATGCTCGCGAGCAGGGTGACCTTGATGCATTGCAGCTCCTTCGAGCTTTCGTCGACCTTCTGCTCCATCAGCCCGGCGAGCGGTTCGACGACCGCGTAGGCGAGCAGGATGCCGAGGAAGGTGCCGACCAGCGCCGAGCCGATCATCGCGCCCAGGATCGCCGGCGGCTGGCCGACCGAGCCCATCGTGTTGACGACGCCCAGCACCGCGGCGACGATGCCGAACGCCGGCAGCGCGCCGGCCAGGCGCTGGATCGCCGCCGCCGGCGCGTGCGCCTCGGCGTGGTGGGTCTCGATCTCGCTGTCCATCAGGCTTTCGATCTCGTGCGCGTTCAGGTTGCCCGACACCATCATGCGCAGGTAGTCGGTGATGAACTCCGACACGTGGTGGTCGTTGCCCACCGCCGGGTACTTCTGGAACAGCGGCGAGCTGTGCGGCTCCTCGACGTCCTTCTCGATCGCCATCAGCCCTTCCTTGCGCGCCTTTTGCAGGATGTCGTACATCAGCGCCATCAGCTCCATGTAGCGCGCCTTGGTGTACTTGGACGCCTTCAGCAGCTTCGGCAGCGCGCTCACCGTCGCCTTCAGCACGCGCGGCTGGTTCGTGACGACGAACGCGCCGAGCGAGCCGCCGGCGATCGCCATCATCTCGGTCGGGATCGCGTGCAGGATGACCTGGATATTCCCGCCATGGATGATGTAGGCCCCGAAGATGCAGCTGAAGGCGATCGCATAACCGATAAGTACGACCATGTCGCGGGGGTTCCGTGGCGTGTTCCGAGCTGTCGCGTCCGACGGCTCTCGTTACGACATTTATCGGCCCGCGGCGCGCACGCTTGAGCGTACGGCGCTGCGCCGCGAGGTCGCGCGCTGCGCGCGCCCCTCAGGGCGTCCGCAACGCGGCCGCCAGCGCGTCGGCCAGGATCACGACCCGGGCCGCACCTTTGCGCGATCGGCCCTTGGACTTCAGGCCGCGGAAGGGCGAGGCGAGCCGCGCCAGTGCGGTGCCCCAGGGCATGGCACGAACCATCACGGCGCGCACCTGAGGATCGGGGTTTGCCGCGAAATACGCGCCCGCCAGCCGCGGCAGGAGCTGCCGCGCCTCGGCCTCCGCGATCGGTCCCACCAGCGACACCGAGTTCAGGAACAGCACGAGGTCGAGCGCCTGTGTCGCCGGCAGCGGCCCGAATTCGCCGAAGTCCTCCTCGAAGTCGATCCGATAGGTGCGGCCGTCGCGGCGGGTCAGGTTCTTGATCTGCGCCGCGCCGTGCCACTGCCCGGCGCGGTGGAATGCGCCCAGTTCGGTTGCGAGGCGCTCCATTTCGGCGCAAGCCGACTCCAGCGGCCAGCGCTCGAGCAGCGCCGCGAGCGTCTCGCCGCAGTGCTCCATCAACAGAAAGTCGGGCGCCTGATGCACCACCCGCGGCACGCACACGCCGGCCTGCGCGAGCGACGCCAGTCGGCGTGCCTCGTAGGCCAGGCCGGACGCCGCGTCCGACAGCCGCATCGTGCGCATCGGCAGCGTCCGCCCGGTGAGGCGCTTGACCAGCCAGCGCAGAAACAGCGCCTGCGACAGCCGGCGCGGCCGGTCGGCCTGACGCTTGGCCACGTAGCGCACGCCAAGGTGCTCGATCACCACGACGCGCGCACTACTAGCGGCAAGCGCCGCGGCAGCCGCGCGCGCCAGCGCAGCGTCCGCGCCGGCGGCGTCCTGCGTCGGATTCGGCATGGGTTCGGGTCGGGCAGGCTTTGGCTGCGTCCATTATCGGCGGCGGTCCCGGCACCGGCCCCAGGTGCAGGTGCCGGCGCCATCGCACCGAGGCCGAGCCCGCGCCGCCAGCCGAATCGCCCGCTGCGCCGGGTTTGTAGAATGCCCGCCTTGCACAGCGCAGGTTTCGCGGCGCGGCCCGCTCGATCATCCAGAGGGCGACGCCCCTCGCGACGATCCAGAACTCCTGAACCGACTGCGCAGCTTCCACGAAATTCCTGCCACGACCGATGCACCTGCCCGGCCGTTCTGTCCGCACCGCGGCTTGGCGCGACGGCCAAGGCCATGCCATGCAACACGCTCTTCGAATCCTGACGCGCGTCCACCTGGGCCTGCTGTACGGCCTGGGCTGGTTCGTCCACGCAATCATCTATCACGTTCTGCGCTGGCGCCGCGACCAGGTGGAGCTGGGCATGAGGCGGCCTTGGCAGGCGGTGGCG
>CAZVNC010000093.1:0-793 GCA_964628305.1 uncultured Ideonella sp. | reverse complement strand
TGGAGACGCTTTGGGGGTACGGCGCCAGCGCTGATGAGTTGCGGCGCCGGGTCGTGTTCGAAAACCCCGAAGTCGTCGACCGCTGTGCCGCCGCGAAGCACTCGGTGGTGCTGCTCACGCCGCACTTCTGCAACTGGGAGTGGCTGCTGCTCGCCGGCGGCGCGACCTTCGGACTGCCGATCGACGCCGTCTACCAGACCGTGCGCGTGCGCTTCGTCGACGAATTCCTGCTCCGTGCGCGGTCGCGCTTCGGCGGCCAGCCGTTCCCGCGCCAGGACTTCGTCTACGAACTGATGGCCCGCGCCGACACCCCGCGCGCCTACGGACTGATCGCCGACCAGACGCCGCCGCGCGACCAGCGCAAGCACTGGACGCGCATGCTCAACCGGGACACCGCGTTCTACGTCGGCGCCGAGAGCATCACAAGGTTCCTGGACGCGACCGTGCTCTACGTGGACATGCGCCGCGTGCGCAAGGGCCACTATGCGGTGCGCTTCACGGTGCTCGCCGAGCCGCCCTACGGGCCCGACGCGAAGTCGGATGACACGCCGATCATGGAAGCGTTCGCACGCCAGCTCGAGCGGGCCGTCATCGAGCGGCCCGCGCAATGGCTGTGGGTTCAGAAGCGCTGGAAGTATCCGAAGACCGCCGACGCCTGACCGGCGCGCAAAAAAAGAGCGGGCCCCGAAGAGCCCGCTTTGAAATGACACTTGAAGGTGCCAGGAGGAGACTAGCAAGAAAAGCGAAGCTTTCGGCGGAGACTTGACTTCAACTCGAGTCGTATCGGAGCCAA
>CAZVNC010000092.1:0-7871 GCA_964628305.1 uncultured Ideonella sp. | reverse complement strand
AAGGGCGCAGCGAGACCATGCTGGCCCCGAAGGTCGAAGCACGGATGCTGCAGGAGCTGCTGCTTGCGCCGCACGAGACTGCCCTCGAGATCGGCGCCGGTTCGGGCTTCATGGCCGCCTTGCTCGCGCATCGCACGCGCCACGTGGTGTCGCTCGAGACCGATCCCGCCCTCGCGCGCCTCGCGGCCGACAACCTGGAGCGCGCCGGCGTGCACAACGCGGCGGTGCGCGAACTCGACGGCAGCGGTGGCCTGCCGGGCGAAGCGCCGTTCGACGCCATCATGGTGTCGGGTTCGGTGGCCTCGGTTCCGCCGTCGCTGCTCGAAGGCCTGAAGATCGGCGGCCGGCTCGTGGCGATCGTCGGCCACCAACCCATGATGCGTGCGGTGCGTGTCACCCGCACCGGCGAGCACAGCTTCAACAGCGTCGATCTGTTCGACACCGTGGCGCCCCGGCTGCACGGTTTCGACGAACCGAGCCGGTTCCGCTTCTGATGCGCCAGCTCGCGGTCGAGGAGCTGCTGCCGTTGTGCGCCGCGCAGGCGCAGCAAGTGTTGCTGCTCGACGTGCGCGAGCCTTGGGAGGTCGAAAAGGCCGCGCTCGAGATCGAAGGCGTGCCGACGGTGTGCATTCCGATGCGCGAGATCCCGCAGCGGCTGGCCGAACTCGATGCGACGCGGCTCATCGTCTGTTTATGTCATCACGGGGTGCGAAGTCTGCAGGTCGTCGCATTCCTGTCGCAGCGGGGCTACGCGAGCGTCTATAACCTCGCCGGCGGCATCGACGCCTGGTCGCTCAGGGTCGCGCCGCAGGTGGCGCGCTATTGACGCGCCGGCCCGTCGCGACCCGCCCACGAAGAAAACGAAAAGCCAAGGAATGCCGATGTCCGCAGCGCGCACCACTCACTCGACCCGCCTGGGCGCAGCCCTCGCAGCCGTCGCAGGCATCCGGCTCGAGCCGCTCGCCGCCGGGCTGGCGCTCGCGCTGTGCTCGATGTTGTCGCAGGCCCAGAGCTTGCAGGAACTCTACGACGCCGCGCGCAGCTACGACGCGACCTACCTCGCCGCCCGCGCCACGGCGGAGGCCGCGCAGTACCGACTCGATCAGTCCAAGGCGCTGCGGCTGCCGACGGCATCGATCTCGGCGAGCACCACGCGCAGCGGCACCGATGCACCCAAGATCGACGAGAACTTCTACGGCACCGCGAACCAGGCGACCCTCAACGCGCGCCAGCCGATCTTCAACAAGACGAACACCGAAACCATCGCGAGTGCCGAAAAGGCCTATCAGATCGCCACGTTCGATCTGCAAGCCGCCGAACAGGATCTGATCGTCCGCCTCTCGCAGGCCTACTTCGACGTCCTCTCGGCGCAGGACAACCTCGCGACGACCGAGGCCAACCTGAAGGCGATCACCGAGCAGCTCGCTTCGGCAAAGCGCAATTTCGAGGTCGGGACGGCGACGATCACCGATACGCGCGAGGCGCAGGCGCGCTACGATCTGACGCAGGCGCAGCAGATCGCGGCCGACAACGACCTTCGCACCCGGCGCGCCGCGCTCGACACGCTCGTCGGCAAGACCGACGTCGCGCCCCGCCCGCTCGCGGTGCCAGTCTTGATCCCGCCGTTGTCGAGCACCTTGCAGGATTGGCTGGCCACCGCCAACAGCGACAGCCCCGACGTGCGCAGGGCGCGTCTGGCCTACGACATCGCGCAGATCGAAACCGAGAAGGCGCGTGCCGGCCACCTGCCGACGCTCGACCTCGTCGGCTCGGTCGGCGCCAACAACAACACCGGCCTGAGCGGCGGCGGCACCGGCAATGCCCAGTTGCCGGGCACGTACCGCAATGCGTCGATCGGTTTGCAGCTCAACATTCCGGTGTTCGCCGGCTATGCGGTACAAAACCGCGTCAAGGAGACCCTCAGCCTGGCCGAGAAGGCGCGCGAGGACCTGGCCGGCGCGCAGCGCAACGTCGACCTCGGCACCCGCACCGCCTTCCTGGCTGTCAGTTCGGGACGCGCCCTCGTCAAGGCGCTGGAGGCAGCCGAGAGCTCGAGCAAGCTGGCGCTCGAAGCGACGGAGCTCGGCTACAAGGTCGGACTTCGCGTCACGCTCGACGTGCTCAACGCGCAGACCCAGCTCTTCACGACCCAGCGCGACCTGGCGAAGGCACGCTACGACCTGATCCTGGCCGAAGTCAGGCTGCGTCAGGTGTCGGGCTCGCTCGGGCCGGCGGACGTGGCCGTTGCAGACCGGCTGCTGGCGAAGTAGCCGCCGCTGCGCGCTGCCTGCCCGCCGCGCGCTTCGTTCTTGTCGCGACGCTGAACACGTTCCTCGCGGCGCGCGCATCCCCGCGGACTTGTTCGGCGGCGCCTTATTCCCGTTGCTGCTAAGCAAACAAGGAAACTGTAGTTCCTGAATTGGGGAACCCTCCATAGAGTTCGCGTTCGCAGCCACGCCGCCCGATCCGGGGCGCGCGGCAAGGACAGAGAACGGGATGGAGGCATGGACCCAATTGCAGTCGCCAGCGGCTTTGGCATCGGCGCGATCGTCGGCATGACCGGCGTCGGCGGCGGATCGCTGATGACGCCGTTGCTGATCTCGGTCTTCAAGCTGCAGCCGGCGTTCGCGATCGGCACCGACCTGTGGTTTGCCGCGATCACGAAGACCTCCGGCGCCTTCGCCCACCACCGCCACGGGCAGGTCGACTGGCGCATCGCGTCGCTGCTGCTTGCCGGCAGCCTGCCGGCGTCGCTCGCGACGATCGCGCTGATGCACGCCACCGGCGTCAACGCGGGCTGGTCGACGGCCATCACGACGACGCTCGGCGTCGCCCTCTTCGTCACCGCCGTGACGGTCGCCTACCGACGCGCCTGGAATGCGCTCGGCCTGCGCCTGGAGCGCCATATGCCGGCCCAGATCAAGCCGGCGCTGACGGCGCTGTGCGGCACCCTGCTCGGCGTGCTGGTGTCGCTCAGCTCGATCGGCGCCGGCGCGATCGGCGCCACGCTCATCCTGCTGCTCTACCCGCGGCTCGACGCGCGCCGCATCGTCGGCACCGACATCGCGCACGCCGTTCCGCTGACGCTCGTCGCCGGCATCGGACACGCGACGCTCGGCCATGTGGACTGGGCATTGCTCGCGATGCTGCTCGTCGGCTCGCTGCCCGGGATCTGGGTCGGCGCACACCTCACGCGCAGGTTGCCGGAGGGACTGGTGCGCATCCTGCTCTGCGCATCCCTCGTCGGCGCCGGCGCCAAGGTCATCCTCTGATTCACGCCATCACGCAAACCACCAACCATGTACACCTACACCGCATTCGACCGCCACATCGTGCGCCAGCGGGCGGCACAGTTTCGCGACCAGCTTCATCGCCACCTCGGCGGCCAGCTCGGCGAAGACGAGTTCAGGGCGCTGCGGCTGCAGAACGGCTGGTACATCCAGCGCCACGCGCCGATGCTGCGCGTCGCGATCCCGTACGGCGAACTGCACGCAACGCAACTGCGCGCGCTGGCGAAGCTGGCGCGCGAGTTCGACCGCGGCTACGGCCACTTCACGACGCGCCAGAACCTGCAGTTCAACTGGATACCCCTGACGCGTGCCGCCGACGCGATGGACGCACTCGCCGCGGTCGACATGCACGGCATCCAGACCAGCGGCAACTGCATCCGCAACATCACCACCGACGCCTTCGCCGGCATCGCGCCCGACGAGATCGTCGACCCGCGGCCGTACTGCGAGATCCTGCGCCAATGGAGCACGCTGCACCCCGAGTTCGCATTCCTGCCGCGCAAGTTCAAGATCGCCGTCACCGGCGCCGGCGAGGACCGGGCCGCGATCGCATGGCACGACATCGGCCTTCGGCTGCTGAAGAACGAGGCCGGCGCGGTCGGCTTCCAGGTCAGCGTCGGCGGCGGCATGGGGCGCACGCCGATCATCGCCAGCGTCGCGCGCGAGTTCCTGCCCTGGCAGCAGATCCTCGTCTACATCGAGGCCATCGTGCGCGTCTACAACCGCTACGGGCGGCGCGACAACGCGTTCAAGGCGCGCATCAAGATCCTCGTCAAGGCCGAGGGGCGCAGGTTCTTCGATGCAGTCGAAGCCGAGTTTCGCGCCATCCTCGAACGCGACGAGGCAGGTGCCGCGCATCTGCTCACGCAAGCCGAACTCGACCGCGTCTCCAGGTCGTTCGAGCTTCCGGCCGGCGTCAGCGGCCCGGTGGCCGCGAACGATGCCTCGATCGCCGACGCGGACGCCGCGCCCGCCGCCTTCCTGCGCTGGCTCGGCCGCAACGTGCAGCCCCACAAGCTGCACGGCTACCGTGCCGTGACGCTCTCGCTCAAGCGCGCCGGCCAGGCGCCGGGCGACGCCACCGCCGAACAGATGGAGCGCGCGGCAACGCTTGCCGAGCGTTATTCGCACGGCGAACTGCGCGTCACCCACGACCAGAACCTCGTCCTGCCCTGGGTGCTGGAGAGCGATCTGCGCACGCTGTGGGAGGACGCCCGCGCGGCACGCTACGCAACCCCCAACATCGGGCTGCTGACCGACATGATCGCCTGCCCCGGCGGCGACTTCTGCGGCCTCGCGAACGCGCGCTCGATCCCGGTCGCGGCGGCGATCACGGAGCGCTTCGCCGACCTCGACGAGCTTTACGACATCGGCGAGATCGACCTGCACATCAGCGGCTGCATCAACTCGTGCGGCCATCACCACAGCGGGCACATCGGCATCCTCGGCGTCGACAAGGACGGCCAGGAGTGGTACCAGGTCACGCTCGGCGGATCGGACGGTTCGACCGTGAGCGGCCCGGCGCTGCCGGGAAAGGTGATCGGCCCGTCGTTCGCAGCCGACGAGGTGGCCGATGTCGTCGAGGCGCTGATCGACACCTACCGAACCGAAAGACGCGGCGCGGAGCGCTTCATCGACACCGCCCGGCGCATCGGCGCCGATCCCTTCAAGACCGCCGCCCAGGCCGTGCGCCGGGCGGCCACACCGGAGTTCGCAGCATGAAGTACATCCACCCCCGCCGCGGGCCGTGGCGCACGCTGCACGGCGACGACGGCCCGGTCGTCGACATCGCCGCGCAGCCGCACCTGCTGCTCACGCAGGACGAATGGGCCGCCGTCCGCGAGCGCTGGCCGCAAGGCATGCCGGTCGGCGTGAGGCTCGCGAACGACGCCGAGGTCGAAGACCTCGCCGACGATCTGCCCCGCCTCGGGCTCGTCGCGCTTGCGTTCCCGAAGTGGACCGACGGCCGCGCCTACAGCCAGGCGCGCCTGTTGCGCTCGCGCCTGCGCTACGCCGGCGAGTTGCGGGCGACAGGAGAGGTGCTCGCCGACATGCTGCCGCTGCTCGCGCGCACCGGCTTCGACGCCGTGGAACTGCGCGCCGACCAGCGCCAGGACGTGGCGGAGCGCGCATTGCGCCACTTCGGTGCCCACTACCAGGGCGACACGCTCGACCCGCGGCCGCTGTTCGGCCGGCCGCCGGCCTGGGCGGCCGCCGCCTCGCGCGCGGCGGAGCACGAATTCGAGAACGCGGAGCAGACAGCATGACGACCACCCCATTCACCGCAGACGACCCGACCTCGGCGGGCGCGAACGACCCCAGGCGGCGTCGGACGGCGGCGAGCGCGATCGCCCTCTATGCGCGTGCGACGCTCGGATACGACGGCCGCGTCGCGCACGCGACGGCAGTGCTGCAATCGGCCGCGCTCGAGCACGCCGGCCGCATCGTGCAGGTGACGAGTCTCGGCGCCGAGGGCATGGTGCTGACCGACCTCATCGCGCGCCAGCAGCTTGGCATCCCCGTTGCGACGATCGATACCGGCCGCCTGCATCCGCAGACCGTCGCACTCGTGCCGGCAATCGAGGCGCGCTACGACATCGCGGTCGAGGTCTATCGGCCGCAGGCGCAAGCCGTCGTCCGGTTCGTGAAGACGAACGGCGAAGACGCGATGCGCGAAAGCATCGCGCTGCGCAAAACCTGCTGCGAGTTGCGCAAGATCGAACCGCTGTCGCGCATGCTCGCCGGGCGCAGCGCGTGGGTCACCGGGCTGCGCCGCGAGCAGTCGCACGCGCGCGCGGTCGTCTCGTTCCACGAGCGCGACGACGCCGGGCGCGTCAAGTTCAATCCGCTCGCCGACTGGAGCTGGGCCGACATCTGGCATTACATCGCCCAAAACGATGTGCCCTACAACCCGCTGCACGACGAGTTCATGCCGAGTATCGGCTGCGCACCCTGCACCCGCGCGATTCCGGTCGGCGCCGACTTCCGATCCGGCCGCTGGTGGTGGGAGAGCGAATCCGCGAAGGAATGCGGGCTGCACGTCAGAACGCGACCCGATGGTGTGACGGCATCCGCGCGCGAGGAGGCCGAAGCGCCCGCGTGAATGCGCGCCTTCGCGTCGAATTGCCAGCCCGAGAGACCCCAATCGATCGACGACCTTGGCCCGGGGGTGGAAACCCCGAGACCCTAGAATCGAAATCAACGAATCAACGCGCGGCAGGTCGCGATCCCAGCATGCCAGGACATGCCAAGCCGGCCGCGACATCACTTCATGACCCACGTCGTTCTCGAATCGTGCATCCGCTGCAAGTACACCGACTGCGTCGACGTCTGCCCCGTCGATGCCTTCCGCGAAGGCCCGAACTGCCTGACGATAGAACCCGATGAGTGCATCGACTGCGCCGTCTGCATCCCCGAGTGCCCGGTCGCGGCCATCGTCCCGGAGGAGGACGTGCCGGGCGACCAGCAGCACATGATCGCGCTCAACGCCCAGCTGTCGGCGAAGTGGCCGACCATCTCGAAGAGCAAGGGCGCGCTGCCGGACGCCGACGACTGGAAGGACCGCACCGGCAAGCTGCCGCAACTCGAGCGCTAGCAATGGAAGATGAACTCGTCATCGCGCCGCCGTACGCGGCTCCCGCGGCGCCCGCCCATGCGCGCACCGCCGGCGGCAATGCGCCCGGGCGTATCGAGACCGATGCGCTGATCGTCGGCGCCGGCCCGGTCGGCCTGTTCCAGGTCTTCGAACTCGGGCTGCTGGAAGTCAAGGCGCACGTCGTCGATTCGCTCGGCTACGCCGGCGGGCAATGCGTCGAGCTCTATCCCGACAAGCCGATCTACGACATTCCCGCGGTGCCGGTATGCACCGGCCGCGAGCTGACCGAGAACCTGCTCAGGCAGATCGATCCGTTCGGGGCGACGTTTCACTTCGGGCAGGAAGTGACCGAGGTCGAACGCCAGGGCGACGGCCGCTTTCACGTCGCAACCGCAAAGGGAACGCGCTTCCTGACGAAGACGATCTTCATCGCCGGCGGCGCGGGTTCGTTCCAGCCGCGCCCGCTGCGCGTCGAGGGCATCGACAAGTTCCTCGGCGCGCAGCTCTTCTACCGGGTGACGAACACGGCGCTCTTCGCCGGCAAGGATCTCGTCATCATCGGCGGCGGCGATTCGGCACTCGACTGGACGCTCAATTTCGTCGGCGCGATCAAGGGCGAAAGTCCGAATCGGCCGCAAAGCGTGATCCTCGTCCACCGGCGCGACGGTTTTCGCGCCGCACCGGCATCGGTGGCACGGATGCAGGAGCTGTGCGAGGCCTACGAGATGCAGTTCATGGTCGGCCAGGCGAGCGGCTTCGAGGAGACCGGCGGCAAGCTCACCGGCTTGAAGGTGACCGGCGGCGACGGCGTGACGCGGCTCGTGCCGCTGGACATGCTGCTCGTCTTCTTCGGCCTGACGCCCAAGCTCGGCCCGATCGCGCAATGGGGACTTGCGCTCGAGCGCAAGCAGGTCGCCGTCAACACCGCGACTTTCGAGACCAGCATCCCGGGAATCTTCGCGGTGGGCGACGTCAACACCTATCCG
>CAZVNC010000091.1:731-7890 GCA_964628305.1 uncultured Ideonella sp. | reverse complement strand
ACACCGCGGCCTCGTGCCCGTGGGCGACGGCGGTGATGATGTTCTTCGGCCCGAACGCGGCGTCGCCGCCGAAGAACACGTCCGGCCGCGTCGATTGCAGCGTCGCCGCGTCGAGCACCGGCAGGCCGTGGCGGTCGAACTCGATGCCGCAGTCGCGCTCGATCCACGGGAAGGCGTTCTCCTGGCCGACGGCGACCAGCACGTCGTCGCATTCGAAGGTCGCATCCGGCGCGCCGGTCGGCACCAGCGAGCGCCGCCCGTCGGCGTCGTAGCGCGCCTCGACGATCTGGAAGCGCATGCCGACGAGCCGCCCGGCCTCGTGCACGAAGGCGGTGGGAACGTGAAAGTTGATGATCGGGATGCCTTCATGCTGCGCATCCTCCTTCTCCCACGGCGAGGCCTTCATCTCGTCGAAGCCGCTGCGCACGATGACCTTCACGTCGCTCGCGCCGAGGCGGCGCGCCGAGCGGCAGCAGTCCATCGCGGTGTTGCCGCCGCCGAGCACGATGACGCGCGCGCCGATCCGCTCGATGTGACCGAACGAGACCGAAGCGAGCCAATCGATGCCGACATGGATGTTCGCCGCCGCCTCGCTGCGCCCGGGCAGGTCCAGATCGCGCCCGCGCGGTGCGCCGCAGCCGACGAAGACCGCGTCCCAGCCGCCGTTGGCGAGCAGGTCCTGCATCGAATCGATGCGCTCGCCGGCGCGAAATTCGACACCGAGGTCCAGGATGTAGCCGGTCTCCTCGTCGATCACCGACTCAGGCAGCCGAAAGCGCGGGATCTGGGTGCGCATGAAACCGCCGGCCTTCGCCTCGGCGTCGAACACCGTCACCGCGTAGCCGCGCGGCGCGAGGTCGCGCGCTACGGCGAGCGACGCCGGCCCGGCGCCGATGCAGGCGACGCGCTTGCCGTTGCGGCTCGAAGCCTGCGGCATGCGCGCCAGCACGTCGCCCTTGTTGTCGGCGGCGACGCGCTTCAGGCGGCAGATCGCAACCGGTTCCGGCTTTTCCCCACTGCCCTCCTCGACCCGCGAGCGGCGGCACGCCGGTTCGCAAGGCCGGTCGCAGGTGCGGCCGAGGATGCCGGGGAAGACATTCGACACCCAGTTCACCATGTAGGCGTCGGCATAGCGGCCGGCGGCGATCAGGCGGATGTACTCGGGGACCGGGGTGTGGGCCGGGCACGCCCACTGGCAATCGACGACCTTGTGGAAATAGGTGGGATCGACGATGTTCGTTGCTTGCAATCCAGCCTCCAGTGCAGAACGCGGTCCTCGCGATGCCCGCGCAGTCTAAGGCCAGCCTTGGTCCGATGCCGGGCGCAGGGATAACTCCTTTCGCGCGAGTCCGAGACTTTGTGCCCGACGCGGCGAACGCCCGCCGAGGGAGCGCGCTCTAACCCTCGCGGTCACAATCGAAGCCTTCCCCGATCCGCGAAGGAACGCCCGATGAACGCCCCCGTCTTCAACCTGGACAACGTGATGATGCCGGCCGAGTTCAGGCAGTGCTTCGATGCCCAGCGCAAGGCGTATCTCGCGCACCCCGAACCGAGCCACGCCGAGCGCAGCGCCGACCTGCAATCGCTCGCGCGCCTGCTGAAGGAGAACCGCGACGCGCTCGTCGCCGCAATCAATCTCGACTACGGCAACCGCTCCGAGTTCGAGACGCTGTTCACCGAGTACTTCGTCTCCCTCGAAGCGATCCACGACGCGGCCAAGAACCTGAAGCGCTGGATGAAACCGCAAAAGCGCCGCGTCGACCTGATGACGTACCCGGGCGCGCGCAACCGCGTCATCCCGCAGCCGCTGGGCGTCGTCGGCGTCATCGTGCCGTGGAACTTCCCGCTCAACCTGAGCTTCACGCCGCTCGCCGCGATCCTTGCCGCCGGCAACCGGGCGATGGTGAAGATGTCGGAGAACTCGCGCCACCTCGCTGCGCTGCTCACGAGCCTGAGCCCGAAGTACCTTCCCGAGGACAAGCTGAAGTTCTTCGACGACGGCGGCGGGCGCGGCCCGGCCTTCTCGTCGCTGCCGTTCGATCATCTGCTGTTCACCGGCTCGGGCCAGACCGGCCGCGCAGTGATGGCGAATGCGGCGCGCAACCTGACGCCGGTCACGCTCGAACTCGGCGGCAAGTCGCCGGCGATCGTCGGGCCGGATTTCCCGCTCGAGGCGGCGGCCGAACGCATCATGTGGGTGAAGATGCTCAACGCCGGGCAGATCTGCACCAACGTCGACTACGTGTTCCTGCCCGAAGGGGCGGCGCCCGCGTTCGTCGCCCATTGCAAGCGCCTCGTCGGCGCACGCTACCCGGATCTGAACGGCGGCGACTACACCTCGATCATCGACGAGCGGTCCTTCGCCCGCCTGCGGACCGCACTCGACGACGCGCGCGCGAAAGGGGCGACGATCGTCAACCTCGCCGAAGGGCAGACGCCCGACGCCGCACGCCGCAAGTTCGCGCCGCACATCGTGCAGGGCGCGACCGACGACATGCAGTTGATGCAGCGCGAAATCTTCGGCCCGATCCTGCCGCTGCGCACCTATACCGACCGGCAGGAAGTCGCCGACTACGTCAACGCTCGCGACCGGCCGCTCGCGATCTATCCGTTCACGAACGACCGCGAGTTGCAGCAGTTCTACATCTCGCGCGTGATGTCGGGCGGCGTCTCGGTCAACGAGGCGCTGCTGCACGTCGGCCAGCACGACCTGCCGTTCGGCGGCGTCGGCGCCAGCGGCATGGGCCACTACCACGGACACGAGGGCTTCAACACGTTCTCGAAGCTGCGCCCGGTCTTCTACCAGGGGCCGTTCTCGGCGATCCAGATGCTGTTCCAGCCGCCCTACACCGACCGTTCGCGAAAGCTGCTGAACTTCTTGATCCGGTTCAAGACCTGACCGGATTTCGCGATCAGACGCATACATGACCAGCCGCTCACGCCGCTTCGGCGGCGTTCGGCTTCGGGTTTCGACCGCGTACTTCCAACCCTGACCAGACATCGGTCAGTCCAGTTTGATACCCATGAAGCGGAGTGTCGGCAGCCCTCACCGCTTCGCCGCTGGTTGTCTTGCATCAGGCCGCCTCGCGCTGTCGCCAAGCGGCAGGCGCCATGCCGACGCACTTCTTGAATGCCCGACTGAAGGCAGCCTCCGATTCATAGCCGACGGCCTCGGCTACCGCGTTGACCTTCCTCGTGCCAGGTTCGGCGAGCAGACGGGTCGCCAGTTGCATGCGCCATTGGGTGAGGTAGTGCATCGGAGGTTGACCGACGAACTGCGCAAAGCGCTCGGCCAGCACTGAACGTGACGTGCCGGTCTGCACCGCGAGTCCCTCCAACGTCCAGCGTCGGGCCGGTGCGCTGTGCAACAGCGACAGCGTGCGCGCGACCAGCGGATCGTGCAGACCGGCCAGCCAGCCGGTCTGCACGTCGGCCATCGTTTCCAGGTGACGCCGCACCACCTCGACGAACATCAGCTCGGCCAAGCGCAGCAGCACGCCCCGGCCGCCGGACGATGGCTCGCGCAACTCGCACAGAGCGAACTCGATCAGGTGACGCATGCGATCGGTCGACCGGGTTGCGGCGTGCAGGTGGACCATCGCGGGCAGCGCGTCGAGCACCGGGTTGCAAGGCCTCAGGTCGCAGCCGAGGAAGCCGCAGATGAACTGTGTCGATTCGGCCCCGTCGCCGCCTTCGCTGATGGTCGACGGCAATTCGCCGGCCGCCATGCTGCGGAAGAACGCGACCGCCTCCTCGGGGCCGTACGCCGCTTCGGTGCCGACCGGATCGGCAAGGTAGTAGGCGTCGCCATGGGGCACGACCAGCATGTCGCCGGTTTCAAAGCGTTCGGGCGGAGCATCGCGCAGCCCGGCCCAGCAGCCGCCCTGCGTGACGATGTGGAACGAAATCAGGTGCTGTGAGGCCGGCAGCACGACCTGGCGAAACGACTCGGTCTTCGGCGCCCATGACATCCATGGGGAATGCGCGTCGACCAGGAACAGCATCGAGCCGGTCAGCCGCACGCAGCGCAGCACGTCGGACAGAACGTCGAAGCCGGACGCCGCAGCATGCGATCCGGACTCCCGGTCATGGTCTGAATTCATGACGTCGTCGATGCTTTCGGTACACGATTCACCGCAGGAGCATGCCATGAGCGAGACGCTCACAGCGCGAACCGCCCAGCGTTCGCCCGCCGATGTTTACGACGAACAGTTCGTGCCGGCGCTGTTCAGACATTGGGGACCGGTGCTGTGCGACGCGGCGGCCATCTCGTCGGGCCAGCGCGTGCTCGATGTCGCGTGTGGTACCGGCGCGTTGACCGTTGCGGTGGCGGGGCGCGTCTCGCCGGGCGGCGCGGTGTTCGGGCTGGACGCCAACCCCGAGATGCTGGCTGTGGCCCGCCGCAAGCATGCAGACATCGAATGGCGCGACGGCCGCGCCGAGTCGTTACCCTTTGCCGACGCGAGCTTCGATGCGGTCGTGAGCCAGTTCGGTCTGATGTTCTTCGACGATCGCATCGCCGCGCTGCGCGAAATGCAGCGCGTGCTGCGGCCCGGCGGCCGCCTTGCCGTTGCAGTCTGCGATGCGCTCGAACGCTCGCCCGGCTACGCGTCGCTCGCGGCGCTGCTCGAGCGGCTGTTCGGCAAGCGTGTTGCCGATGCGTTTCGTGCGCCGTTCGTGCTCGGCGATGCGGCCGCGCTGCGCGCGCTGTGCGCTGACGCAGGCATTGCCGAAGCGAACGTCGTTCAACGCCAGGGCACCGTGCGCTTCGCGTCGATCGACGCTCTGGTGTCGACCGAGCGGGCCTGTGTGTGGACACTTGGCGGCCTGCTCGACGATGCCCAGTTCGAGCACCTGCGGCGCGAGGCGCAAGACACGTTCTTGCCGTTCGCCGAAGCTGGTGGCATGGTCGCATTCGCGATGCCGGCCCTGCTGATTACCGCGGCGAAGCGCCTCTGAAGGGCCCTTGGCGATCGACCGGCAGTGACCACGAGCCGTAGTTTCCGAGTTGCTTTCTTACATCACCGAAGCGTCAGAAGCGACCACCCAAGCCTCGAGTTCACGTCCAACCCGGCGTATGCGACGATCCGCGCGCCTCTGCTCACCCGCCCGGTCGACCCTGCGCCTCGAGTCGCTGCACGAACTGGCGCAACTGCAGATCGTCCGGCGCAAGCTGCTGTGCCTTGCGCGCTGCCGCCAGCGCATCGGCGGGGCGCCGCTGCTGCGCGTAGAGCACCGCGAGCGCATAGGGTGGCGCCGGGTCGTTCGGGCTCAGGCGCTGCGCCTCGCGCAAGGCACTCTCGGCGTCGCGCGGCTTGCCGGTCTGCTGCAAGGCTAGGCCGAGGTTGTAATGCACACGCGCGCGATCGGGCAGCAGCTTCGCGGCGCGCGCGAGTGCCTCGGCGGCCGGCGCCAGCTCGCCCTGCTCGGCGAGCACGAGTCCGAGCGAGTACTGCAACTCGCCCTGCGCCGGGACGCGCGCCACGCCCTCCGCGAGCACCCGCTCGGCATCCGGCAGGCGGCCGTGGGCGCTGTAGAACTGGGCGAGGTTGGCGCGGGCCGGCGTGAAGTCGGGGTCGATCTTCAACGCCGCAAGGTAGTTCTCTTCGGCCAGTGCGGGCTCGCCGGTGCGCTCGTAGATCACACCCAGGTTGAGCCGTGCGCCCGGCATATCGAGCGCGGCCTTCTGCGCCGCGATGTATTCCGTGAGCGCAGCGTCGAGCGCGCGCCGTTGCGCCGCATCGAACAGCGTGCGATCGACGCCCGCCAGGCTGCGCGCGGCGCTCGTTCGCACGCCGCGCACCGGGTCGCTCAGCAGCGGCGCAAGCGCGCGCACGCGCAGCGCTGCATCGGCCGCCTCCAGGCTGTCGGCGGCGGCGGCGCGAACCTCGGCGTCGGGGTCGCGCGTCGCCTGCAGGCGCAGTGCGTCGTATCCCTGCGGGTAGGCGCGCAGCGCGCCGAGCGCGGTCGCGCGAACGATCGCCGGCTCGGTCGCGTCGCCGGCCAGTGCGGCGAGCGCTGCATTGGCGCCGGGGTGGCCGGCGCGCGCGGCGGCGAAGGTCGTGCCGTATTGCGGGCGGCGCTCGGTGCCGAACCAGTTAGCGATCGCCTTCGCGGCCCAGGCCGGCGGCTTGCCCTTGTGGCACGACGTGCAGGCATCGGGAGCGCCGGTCGCCGCATCCAGATCGGGGCGCGGAATGCGCAGGCTGTGATCGGGCCGCGCATGGATCTGCATGTAGGTCGCGCTCGGCATGTGGCAGGCGACGCACTGCGCGCCGCTGCTGCCGGCCTTGTGATGGTGATGCGCGGGCGAATCGAAGCTGCCCGCCGCGCCCGGAAAGCGGGGGTTCGGCGTCTCGCGATGGCATTGCAGGCACACGCCGTTGCCGGGCTCCTTCAGCCGCAGCGTGTGCGCGTCGTGGCAATCGGTGCAGCGCACGCCGTTCGCGTACATCTTGCTTTGCCGGAACGAGCCGTAGACATAGACCTCGCCCTGCTGCTGGCCGTCGGCGTGGTAGAGCCCGGCATCGAGCCGCGCCGGCATGAATTCGTCCAGCAGCGGTGTGCCGGCGGTCTGCGTGCCGGTTAACTCGCTGCGGCGCGCATGGCAGGCGGCGCAGACTTCGACCTGCGCGGCGTGACCGCTCGCGACGAAGTCCATCGTCAGCCCGAAGCGCGGCGCGGCGCCCTTCGACGGTGCGCTCGCCGGCGCGCCTGCCGACGCACTTGCGGCGGCGGCGTGCGAGGAGGCGGCGCCCGAGGCACTCGCGGCGTAGGTCGTTCGCGCACCCGGCCCGGCCTCGCGCGCCCACGCGACGTGCGCGGACCCTGGCCCGTGGCACGCCTGGCAACTCACGTTCGGCTCCTTCCAGCGCGTGTCGAAGCGGTCGGTCGCGGCGTCGTAGCGCTTTTCGTAGCCCGTCGTATGACAGGCGATGCACATCGTGTTCGCGGTCTGGTAGCGGCCGCTCCAGTGCATCACGTCGCCGGGCGGCGCGGTCTCGTGCGGATAGAGATGAAACCAACGCTTCCGGTGCACGTCCCACGCGATCGTCAGCGGCTGCAGCCGGCCGCCGCTGGTCGCGATCAGGTATTGCTGCAAGGGGTCGACGCCGAAGGTGTACTTGACCTCGAAGTCGGCCATCTTGCCGTCCGGCCC
>CAZVNC010000091.1:0-721 GCA_964628305.1 uncultured Ideonella sp. | reverse complement strand
CGCTGGCCGCCCTGCGCCTTCGGACGCGAATCCCACGCGATGCCGAGCGCCTGCAGTCGCCCGCCGGGCAGCTCGATCAGGTCCTGCTGCAGCGGATGAACGCCGAACGTGTACTTGATCTCGAAGTCGGCGAGCCTGCCGTCCGGCCCGTCGGTGTTGACGAAGTACTTGCCGTCGCGGCGAAGGAAGCGCGTCGTCACGCCCTTGTGCTCGAAGGTCGTGTTATCGAAGTCGCCGCGCACCGTCTCGGGCGTCGGCAACGCCATCGCCATGAAATGGTGCGACTGCTGCCACTGCCGGCCGGTGTCTTCGTGGCAGTCGACGCATTGGCGGTTGTCCACGTAGGCGGCGCTGCTCACGCCCGCAACGACTGCGCTCGCCGCGCTGGCAGCGGCAGCGACCTGCTCCGTCGCGGGCGGCGTCTTCTCGCGCGACAACCACCAACCCGCGCCGCCAACGGCGAGCACCAGCGTCGCGAAGGCGATCCACACGAACCGCTGGCTGCGGCCCGCGATGACCGCTGCCGGCTCGCCAGCACGCGCCTCGGGGGATGATCGCTCCTGGGTCGGCGCAGCCGCGCGCGGCAGCCGGGAAGCCGGCGGCTTCGACCGCTTCGCCCCCTTGCCCGATCGGCCCATTCGTGTGTCCGCCCGAGACTATCGCTGCCCGTCGATCAGGCCGCAGCCAGGCGCTGCGCCTTCATGCACGCAACCAGCTTGCC
>CAZVNC010000090.1:0-7985 GCA_964628305.1 uncultured Ideonella sp. | reverse complement strand
GCCGGCCGACGTCGGCGCGCTCGTACGGCGTCGCCTGCACCGCGCTCGGGCGGATCCGGTACAGCCAAGCGCGCCGGTTCAGGTGGCGCGGCATTGTGAACGCGGTGCCGGTCAGCTGCTCGGCATACAGGCCGTAGGGCGCGCGCTGCGGCGAGTTGCGGCCCACTGGCAAGGCACCAGGCAAGGCCTCGGTCGCGAACTCGCTGGCGAAGCCGCTCATGTAGCCGTTCAGTTCGTTCGACATCTTCGGTTCTCCTTCGCTGTGCCGCCGGCGGCGGCGATGGCAGGAATTCTGCCTCTTCCTCGTGCCAAGTCACCAAGGTAGGGGTACCGGCGCCGCACGGGCTATCGCCCTCGCGCGTGCTCGGGTTCGACAGGCAGCAAGTCGATCCGAACGGCGGCGTGATCGCGCTCGACCCCCCGATTCGCTGCGCGGGCGCGCACCTCCCGACGAGCGCGGTCCACTAACTGCACTGAAGGCTTGGCCGCTACGCGCTCGTCGCGATGTGCATCGGCGGCTGGCAGGGCATCGCCACCTGTTCGAGCCGCTCCGATCTCGCGCTCGCCAGCGGACACGACAGGAAAGCGCTGAGCGCGTCCCGTTCTGACGCCCCACCCGCGCGGCGTCGAACGCCCGAGGGAGCCGATCAGGGAGCGCACGGCAGCCCCGCTGCCAGCGCCTCGAAGCGCGCATCACCGTGCAGTGCGTCGAAGGCCGGGGTCAGGCGCAGGAAGGGCAATGAACTCGAACGCTCGCGGGCCGCAGCGGCGAGTGCGTCGAGCGCCGGGTCAAGAAGTCCCGCGGCCGCCGCGCTGCGCGCCAGTGACCAGGGGGCGACGTGCTGCCTCGCCGCGATGCGCCGCAGAGCGGTGTCGTGGGCCGCGGCCTGTGCCGGCGCCCCGCGCGCCGCCGCCACAAGCGCGGCGTACTCGAACCAGGCTGCATCGGCATCGCTCGCGGGGCCGCAGGCTGCGAGAGCCTCGCCGGCCGCGTCGCCGCGCCCCGCCAGCGCGAGCGCCCAGGTCAGGCGGAGCTGGCTCGGGCGGTGTGCCGGGGCGAGTTCGAGGGCGCGTTGCAGCGCCGCGACTGCGTCGCCGTACCGGCGCTGCAGGATCATGTGGTCGCCGACGTTCATGTTGACGCCGACATCCAGCGGGTCGATGAGCAAGGCCTGTTCGATCCACGCCCGCGCTTCGTCGAACTGGTGGCGCACCGCGGCCACGCTGGCGAGTTGGACCATCGCCAGCCCGTAGCTCGGCAGCAGATGCAATGCTTGCTGGAGGTCGCGCGCGGCGCCGTCGAAGTCAAGCGCGAAGAAGAAGCGCATCGCTCCGCGCGTCGACAGGCCGATGCCGAGTTGCGGGTCCAGCGCGAGGGCGCGCTCGAGGTGCGCCTGGCAAGACGCGAGCAGCTCGGCTGCGGGCGCGGCGCCGTAGTGCATCAGCAGCATCTCGCACTCGGCGCGCGAGGCCCACGCCGGGGCGTAGTTCGGTGCTGCCCAGCTCGCGGCCGCGAAGGCCTGGATCGCCTCTCGCAGCGCCGGCACGGTGCGCCGGCTCAGCAGGTGGCGGCCGTGCAGGTAGTCGCGCACCACGGCCGACGCCAGCTTCGGCGCGGAGGGCGTCAGACCTTCGACAACACCGAACTGGGCGCGAATCGCCGCCGCGACGCGCTCCGCGATCTCGTTTTGCATCGCCAGCAGGTCCTCGAGCCCGCGCGCATAGTCGGCGGCCCAGATGTGGGCGTCGGTGCGCGCGTCGATGAGTTGGGCGATGACCTGCACCCGGTCGCCCGCCTGAAGCACCGAACCTTCGACGATCCAGTCGGCGCCGGTACGCGCTGCGATGTCGCCGATGCCGGCCGTCGTCGCGGCAAACTGCATGGCCGTCGTGCGCGACAGGATGCGCATGCCGCGCAAGCCGCACAGCCGCAGGATCAGCAGTTCTGTGAGGCCCTCGGCGATGAATTCCTCGCGTTGCGTCGCGACGTGCCGAAACGGCAGCACGAGCAGCGTCTCGACGGGGCGGGCGCGAAGCGTCGCTGCCTCGGGCGGCGCGCTGCCGATGGGCTGCGGCTGGGCGCATAGCCGATAACCCCGGCGCGGGATCGTCTCGAGCAGCTTGGGTGCCCTCGGGTCGTCGCCGAGCGCCCGCCGCAACTGACCAACGCAGCGTGTGAGCGCGTCGCCGCTCACGTAGCCGCGCGGCCACACCGCCTGCTCGATCTGCTTGCGTGTGCGCACGCGCGGGGCGTGCCTCGCGAGTTCGAGCAGCACCGCCATGGCCTTGGGCTCGACGCGCAGGGCGCCGCCGCTGCCTCCGATCCGCCCTTCGAGCGGGTTGACATCGCGCCCAGCAATCGCAAATCCCGACTCGAGCTCCACGCGCCCCTCGCTTCGGACCACCCTGTGCCTCGGGCTGATCTTAATCCGCCGAAACCTCGGCCAAACCTCGGCGATCCCTCGGTCGCGACGGCCGCCGCTGCGGCAGCATGGCGATGCCCTCTGCCGGTCGGAGGGCCGCGCGACAGCACATCAACTCTCGGAGGTCCGTCATGCTTAGCAAGCTCCTGGGCGCCACGGTGGCGCCGCTCCTCGGCCTCGTCCTGGCGGCCGCGCATCTGCCGGCGCAGGCCATCGAATTGATCGAATTCACGTTCGGCAACGGTGTCGGGACGACGACGGCGCAGGCGGTTGCGGCGCATCTCGCGGCAACGCCGGTGACAGGCCGCAAGTCCGACGGCAGCGCCGCGCCGCACACATTCGTCGACCTCGGCAGCGGCAACATGGCGATGCAGTTGCTCAAGAGTGAAGGTGGCTACTGGTTCGACTTCACGCTGACCGCGGACCCGGGCTACACGTTCCAGGTCGCCGACGCCCACTTCGCGTTCATCGCGCGAAACACGGCCGGCAGCAACCGCAACATCACCATGAGCCTGAATGGCCATCCAGGCGTCGCCATCTACGACACAGCCGGTGGCGACATCACCGTCACCGACCTGGGACCGGGCGACTTCGGCTGGAAGATGGCCAACTGGAACGGCCTCGTCTCGCGCGACGATGCGCAGACGCTGCGCGTCATGCTCAGCTTGAAGGGCAACAGTTCAGCGAGCCTGGCGATCTTCGACCGCGTGCTGCTCGAGGGCAACGTGATCGCGGTTCCCGAGCCTGCTTCGGCGCTTCTGTTCACCGCCGGGGCGCTCGGCTTGTGGGTGATGCGCCGGCGCCGCACGCTGCCCTGATCCGGATCGCGCCTCGCCCGGCGTGCGGGCCCTCGCGGCGCGAGCATCAGCATCGATTTCGGGGTCGCCTCGGCTATGTGCGCGTGACACAGCCACCGCTGTAGCGCTTCGACGCGACGGTCCGCCTGCCGACGAAGCTAAGGCGCATGCACGAGGGGGCGGCGCGCCGCGCGCCGATGAGACTGCGCGTCGGCACGGTCGAGGTCGACAAGCGTTATCACTCGGGGGCGCCCAACTGCCGACAGCCCACCTGCCGCAGCAGCGCTTTCGCATGCTGGTCAGTACACTCGTGCAATGATCAATTGCCCGAATTGCGGCGAAGAGAATCCACCTAAATTCCGTCTCTGCGGCTACTGCGGAACGCCGCTTGCGCCGGCTGCGGCGCCGCCGCAGGCGCGCGAGGTGCGCAGGACGGTGACGATCGTGTTCTCCGACCTCAAGGGCTCGACCGCGCTCGGTGAACTGCTCGACGCGGAAGCGCTGCACGAAGTAAAGGCGCGCTACTTCGACGCGATGGCCGCGGAGATCGCGCGCCACGGCGGCAAGATCGAGAAGTACGTCGGCGACGCGATCATGGCGGTGTTCGGCCTGCCGCGGGCGCACGAAGACGACGCCTTGCGCGCGGTGCGTGCGGCCGCCGGCATGCAGGCGGCGCTGCGCCGGGTCAACCAGGGCCTGCTGCGACGCTACGGCGTCGAGCTCGCCAACCGCACCGGCGTCAACACCGGCGAGGTGGTCGCCAACGACGACCCCAACGCAACGCAGAAGCTCGCCACTGGCGACGCCGTCAACGTTGCCGCGCGGCTCGAGCAGGCGGCGCCGGAGAACCAGACTTACATCGGCGAGGCGACGTTCAGGCTGGCGCGCGACGCGATCGACGCCGAGCCGGTCGCACCGCTGGAACTCAAGGGCAAGGCCGAGCGCGTCGGCGCGTACCGCCTCGTTGCGGTGCACGGGATCGAAGGCAGCGCGAGGCGAATCGACACCCCCATCGTCGGCCGCGAAGACGAGCTCGCCGCGCTGGACGCGGTGTACCGCGAGGCTTGCGAATCGCGAACGGCGCGCCTGGCGACGGTGATCGGCGATGCGGGGGTGGGCAAGTCGCGCCTGGTGCATGAGGTCGTGGAACGCTTCGCCGCGGGCGCGCAGGTATTGCGCGGGCGCTGCCTGCCCTACGGCGACGGAATCACCTTCTGGCCGCTGATCGGCATGGTCACCCAGGCGGCCGACATCCGCGCCGACGACACGCCCGACGACGCCTGCATCAAGCTGATCGCCGCCGTCGGCCATGCCGACGTGGCCGAGCGGCTCGCCTCGGCGACCGGCTTCGCCACCGCGTCGTTCCCGCTCCACGAAATCTACTGGGCGGCGCGCAAGTTCCTCGAGACAATCGCCGCCGACGGTCCGCTGATTGCCGTTATCGACGACATTCACTGGGCCGAACAAGCCTTCCTGGACCTGCTGGAGCATGTGCGCGACCATGCCGTCGACGCGCCCATTCTGCTGCTCGCGACCGCGCGCCACGATTTGCTCGAGGTGCAGCCCGATTGGGGCACGCGGCCCAGCGAGGCGCGGCTGCTGCTGCGCCCGCTCGGCGACGCCGAAGCGGCGCAGGTCGTCGCCAACCTGCTCGGCTCCTCGGACCTGCCGGCCGACCTTGTCGCGCGGATCGTCGGCGGTGCCGATGGCAACCCGCTGTTCGTCGAGCAGATGCTCGCGATGCTGATCGACAGCCATGCGCTGCGGATGGAAGGCGGGCGCTGGGTGCGTAGCGCGGGCGACACCGAGATCACGGTGCCGCCGACGATCCACGCGCTGCTCGAAGCGCGGCTCGACCAGCTCGGCCGGGACGTGCGCGCGGCGGTGGAGCCGGCGTCGGTGATCGGCTTCGAGTTCGCGCAAGCGGCGGTCGAATCGCTGCTGCCCGAGTCGCTGCGCCCGGCGGTCGGCGAGAAGCTGGCGACCTTGACGCGCAAGCAGCTCATCCGCCCGGCAGCATCCACTGCCGACGCCGACGTCGTCTATCGCTTCCACCAGCATCTGGTGCGCGACACGGTCTACGGCGGGTTGCTGAAGCGCGCCCGCGCGACCTTGCACACCGAGTTCGTCCGCTGGGCCGACCGCGTCAATGCCGAGCGCGAACGCGGGCTCGAGTACGAGGAGATCCTCGGCTACCACCTCGAGCAGGCGCATCGCTACCTGCTCGAGCTCGGGCCGCTGGACGACAAGGGCATCGCGATCGGCAGCGACGCGGCACGGCGGCTCGCTGCCGCCGGCCGGCGCGCGTTCGGGCGCGGCGACATGCACGCGGCGTCAAACCTCCTGCGGCGCGCCGTGGCGTTGCTGGACCCAAACGACGCCGACCGCCTCGAGCTGCTCCCCGGGCTGGGCGAGGCGCTGATGGAACTTGGCGAATTCGCCGCCGCACGCTCGGTGCTCGACGAGGCGGTCGCGGCGGCGGACCGCGCGTCGATGCCGCGCGCGAAGGCGGCTGCCCAGCTCGTCGGCATGCTGGTTCAGCTTCACAGCGGCGAGCAGGGCAACTGGAGCGATGACGCCCAGCGTCTGGCGAACGAAGTCATTCCCCTACTGGAGCGCGAGGGCATCGACGAGGAGCTGGCGAACGCCTGGCGTTTGATCGCCATGGCCCAGCAGATCGCGGGGCGGCACGCGCAGGCAGCCGAGGCGATCGAGCGAGTGATCGAGCACGCCCGTCGAGCTGGCAATGAGCGCCTCGTTGCGCGCAGCGGTCTGGGCCTGTCGTTCAGCGCCTTGTTCGGGCCGACGCCGGTCCCGCAGGCGATCGCGCAATGCGAAGCGATCGTCGGCGACGGAATGAGCGACCGCCAGGTCGAGTCCCTGATCGGATGCAAGATCGCCCAGCTCAAGGCGATGAACGGCGAGTTCGAGACCGCGCGTTCGCTCTATCGCCGGGCACGCGCGCTGCTGCGCGAACTCGGCGAGGGTGTGCTCGCCGCGTCGACGGGGCTCGACCTCGTGGTGGTCGAGTCGCTCGCGGGCGACCTCGCCACCGCCGAGCGTGAGGCGCGGGCCGACTACGAATTCCTCGAGAGCCGGGGCGAGACCTACTTCTTGTCGACGCTGGCGGCGCTGCTGGCACGCGTTGTCCGCGACCAGGGTCGCGACGATGAGGCGCTCGCATTGTCGAAGGCGGCCGAGGCCGCAGCCGCCGAGGACGACCTCGACGCGCAGGTGCTCTGGCGCTCGATTCGCGCGCCGATCGTCGCCCGCGCCGGCGATTGCGTCGCCGCCGAAGCGTTCGCGCGCGCGGCACTCGCGCTGGCGCGCACGACAGAAATTCCGGTGCTGCAAGCCGACGCGCTGTGCGATCTGGCTGCCGTGCTGAGCATTGCCGGCCGGCCGGGCGACGCCCGCCAGGCGATCACCGATGCGACGGCCATCTACGCCGCGAAGGGCGACATCGTTTCGGTCGCGCGGTGGGTGGCCTGGGCCGGGCAACTCGGCTCCGACTGATCGCACGCACGAGGGCCGCGCGCCGGGCCACGGCGCGCAGCCCGGTTACTGCAATGAAATGAACGAACGCGCGCTACCAGCGGACGCGCCCGTTTACTGCTCCCTTCACGACGAACTGCCAGTCGCCCACGTAGTCCGGCGTCGGCGAGTTCTTCTTCGTGTAAGCCAGACGCGACGCCAGGCAATGCTTGACCGTGGCGTTCGGCTGGCCCGGCTGACAGTCGGCGAGCTGGGGGAAATTCCCCGGCGTGTCCTCGTAGTACAAGACTGCATTCGCGATCTTGGCCCCGCTCTTGATAGTCGATGCATCGCGCCGCAACGTGATTTCGAGGTAGCCGAAGGTGCCGGGGATTGTCAGGTCCGAGGTCACGCAGATCAGGTAGTCGGCCGAGCAACTGGCATAGGCGCCGTCGCCCAGCGCTTCGCTGATCTCGGCGGTGGTGAAACTCGCCGTTGCCGGCACCTTGACGCTGGTCGTCCACTTGTCGGCGACCGTGGCGACGCCGCCGTCGCCGGTAAAGAGCGTTCCCCCGCTCTTGGGCACGGCGGACTTCACGAGTGTCGGATTGGACGTGCCCAGCGTGACCAAGCCCGCCACCCACTCGTTGGTCGAGTTGTCCGGGATCGAGCCGGGTTCGCCTCCCGTGCCTTCGGCGTAGAAGGTGGTTCCGCTGAAGGCGACCTGGTCTTGCCCCGCGCTGTCGGCGACGCCGTTGGTGATCTTCGTCGGCGCCTTGAAGAACACCGCGAAAGTCGGGAAGGCCTGCCCGGCGCGCAACTGGCCGATCGTGCATTCAATAGCCGCCGGGCCGGTCGTGGTCGTACAGGTGGCCCCTTCGGCAGAACTGAAGGCCATCGTCTCGGCCGTGTCGGTAACTAGCGCCGCGCCGGTGAAGCGGACGTTGTTGATCGTGTTGCCGCCGCCATTGGCGATCGACACGGTATAGCCGACGTAGGTGACGAGGGCCGGCGGCGACGTTTCGCCAGCGACGCTGTATGTGACATTGGCCTGCAGCGGCGTGACCACGGTCGTGATCACGCCCGCCCCGGCGAACGCCGATGTCGCGATGATGGTGCCGAGCGCAATCCGCCAATTTTGTCGCCGTGTTTCAGCCGCCAACCGTTGTGAATTACTCACGCTGTTCTCCTCTGCTTTGCGTCGTCATCGCTTACCCAACTATAACATATCTCACAACGTCCGCACTTGATACAACTGCCCATCCACAAAACCACGTTTGCGGTAATACTC
>CAZVNC010000089.1:0-7991 GCA_964628305.1 uncultured Ideonella sp. | reverse complement strand
CCGCGAACACGAACGGCGGGAAGCCGAGCAGCGCGAGCGGCAGATAGAACACCCAGCCGGCGATCCAGTCGCTCGATGTCTGGCGCAGTGCAGTCGAAAGGTTGTACTCCTCGCTCTGGTGATGCACCGCGTGCGCGGCCCACATGAGCGCGACGCGGTGCCCGGCGCGATGCTTCCAGTAGTACAGGAAGTCATACAGCACGAGCGCCGCGAGCCAGACCCACCAGGCGTCGCTCGGCAAGTGCCAGAGCGCGACGTGTTCGAACGCGAGCGTGTAGATGCCGATCTTCATCAGCCGCGTGAAGATGCCGACGATCTCGCTCATGACACCCAGGCCGATGCTGTTCAGCGCATCGCTCAGCCGATACGTGTTGCGGCCGCGGGCGATCCCGACCCACCACTCGATTGCGATCAGCAACAGGAAGACCGGGGTGGCGATAACGATGACTTGCGAGCCCTGCATGGCAACCGTGCGCTGCGCTGGATCGTCGATTCTAGGGAAGTGGACCGCGCATCAGGGTTCACCCGTAGTCGGCGCGTCGCGCAGCGCGCCGGGCGTGTCGCAGTGCACGCAGTGCACGCCGTGAAGCGACGAACGGTCGGATGCGCGGCGACGAGCGGGCTGGCAGTGACTGCACGCGGTCGGGATACTGGCGCACCGATCCACCGGTCTCGCGGCCTTCAGGCCCGCCGCCGATGGCCGATAACGAACGACTGAATGGCGCGACCTGCGGGCACGCCGTCGCCGCAACGTACTGAATCGTCATGAAGCCACTTCACTCTTGCCGGCGTCGATCTGCCTGCGCGTTGCACAGCAGCGAGCGCGGCATGACGATGATCGAAAGCATGGTCGCGATCGTCGTGCTGTGCTTCGGCATGCTCGGCGTCGTCGGGCTGCAGGCGGCCGCGCTGCAGTCGAACAAGGAGGCGCGCTATCAAGCCTCGGCGACGCGGCTGGCGCGCGAGCTGGCGGAGATGATGCGCGGCAACAAGGACATCGCGATCGAAACCTCGAGTTCTGCGAATCCTTATCTGGTCGAGTTCACCGGCAGCCTGCCCTCCGCCGGAACCGACTGCTTCGCAGGATCGTGCCCCACGACCAAGGAAGTCGCCGCCTTCCAGATCCGCGACTGGCTGGCGCGCCTCGACGCCGAACTGCCGGGCGCGCGCGTCTCGGTCTGCATCGACGATGCGCCGTATGACAGCGGCGGCCTGCCGGTCTGGGATTGCAGCGACAGCGGCGGCACGACGGTCGTCAAGATCGGCTGGACACAACTCACGACCGACCACGCCGCGACTGGCTCGAGCGGTGTCGGCTCGGGCGGCCTGGCGCGCGCGGTGCGCCCCGGTGTCGTGCTCGCGGTGCTGGCGGGGAGTTCCGAATGATTCGCCTGCACCCCGCAACGATCGCTCTGCCCGGTGCGTCGGCGCGCCACCAGACGGGCCTGACGCTCGTCGAGCTGATGGTCGCGCTCGTCATCGGGCTCGTCGTCGCCGCCGCCGCGGTCGCGGCGCTGCTCGTTGCGCGCAACGGCTTCACGACGGTCGACTCGACCGCCCAGTTGCGCGAGAACGCGCGCTTCACGTCCGATCTGATCCAGCGCCTGGCGGTGCAGGCCGGTTTCGAGGACGTTGCCGGGCGCGGCTTCTCGGTCGTGCCGCCGAATGAAAAGCCGCCCGCGATCCAGGGCTTCGACGACGCGATCCTGGCCGCCGACACCGACCCGAGCGGCCTGACAGACGGCAGCCGCTCGAGCGGCTGCGGCGGCGTCACCGACACCAGTTGCCTGAACGGCAGCGACATTTTGCTGGTCCGCTTCTGGGGCACGTCGCCGGGCGCCGACCCGAGCGTCGCCGACGGCTCGATGATCAACTGCGCCGGCATCGGCGAGCCCGAAGGCACCGAGCTAGCAACGAGCGTTTTTCACATCATTCGCAGCGCGGCCGGCGAGCCGACGCTTGCCTGCACCTACCGCGACACCAGTGGTGCTTGGAAGACGATGGCGCTCGTCCCAGGCGTCGAGGCGATGCAGGTGCTGTACGGCGTCGACAACGTCGTGCCGGGCACGGCGCCGTCGGGGACGACCGATTCGGTGCCGGACCGCTATCTGCGCGCGTCGCAACTCGTCGTCTCCGGCGACTCGGCGGCGACGCTCGCCAACTGGCGCCGCGTGCGCAGCCTGCGCATCGGCCTGCTGTTCCGCGGTCCGGTGGGCGCCGCGCAGGATCGCGACGCGACGGCCGCGACCTACGACGTGCTGGGCGACGGCTTCTCGGTTTCGGCCGACACCAAGTCGCAACTCAGCGTGCCGGCCGATGGCCGCATGCGCCAGGCGATGGTGTTCAACGTCCACCTGCGCAATCCATGAGGCCGCCCGCAATGCGCCGAAACTCCAACCCCCGCCGCCAGCGTGGCGTCACGCTCGTGATCGTGCTGATGCTGCTCGTGATCGTCACCCTGCTCGGCGTCGGCGCGGCGCGCATCGCGCTGCTCGGCGAGCGCACGACGCGCAACGAGCGCGACTACCAGATCGCCTGGCAGGCGGCCGAAGCCGCCTTGATGGATGCGCAGTTCGACATCCGCGGGCCGAACTCCGGCTCGGCGCAGCGCGTCGCGCTCTTCACGCCGGAAAACACTTCCAACTTTGTTCCCGGCTGCAACACGAGTGCCGAGTTCCGTGGCATGTGCGCGCCGAGCGAAGGCAAGCCGGTCTGGGCGCAGGTCGACTTCCTCGATGACGGCGCCGACGCGCCAACCGTCGCCTATGGCACCTTCACCGGCCGCGCATTCGATTCCGGCACCACCGGCGTGAAGCCGGCGCGCGCGCCGCGCTACATGATCGAGGTCGTTCGCGACCAGACGCCGATGGGAAGCGCGGCGTCGAACACCGGGTCGAAGGCGGCGCCGATCATGTACCGCATCACGTCGATGGGCTTTGGCCCGCGCGAGGACGTTCAGGTCGTGCTGCAGATTGCTTTCAAGAAGGAATGAACATGCAACCCGTACTGACAACGATGCGCACGCTCGCCTCCGACCTGCGGGTGCGGATCGGCGCGCTGGCGCTCGCGGCAGCCGGCGTCATCGGCATTGCCATCAGCGCCGACGCGCCGCCCAGCATCCCGCCGATTCCGCTCGCCGCCGAGCCGCTCTACGCACAAAGCGCGCGCGCCAAGCCGACGCTGACGCTCGCGCTGTCGGTCGAGTTCCCGACTGTGGGTGCGCAGTATGTGAATTCCTCCGATTCCAGCAACGACAACACCTACGCGGCAACAAACGAGTACGTGGGCTACTTCGACGCCGAAAGCTGCTACAGCTACAACAACGACGCCGACTCCACGCTGCGCCGATTCGATCGCATCGGCGCGGCGACGAATCGCGAGTGCGGCGGTACTGGCTTCTCCGGCAACTTCATGAACTGGGCGACCAGCTCGGCGATCGACATCCTGCGCTATGGCCTGACGGGCGGTGACCGGATCGTCGACACTACTTCGCTTACCGTACTGCAGCGCGCCTACCTGCCCAGCAACAACAATTACTTCTACAACAGCAGCAACTTCCCGTCCAAGCGGGTCACGAATGCGGTTGCGCTCGGCGCGGTGCCGAGCGCCCTGCTGGGCAGCCACACCGGCGACGTCTTCATCGCCAACTGCAAGAACCGCGTCCACTTCGGTACCGCCAAGGCCGGCAATTGCGACGCGCCGGGAAACAATTCCAACCTCGGCACGCCGAGCGGCGACCCTTCGCACGGCCCGGTGACGGACTACTCCGGCGCGCTGCCTGGCGACTTCTCGGCCGCCTGCGCCAGCGAGAACGGTACCTGCGCATTCACTGGCATCCGCCAAGTCGCGTATGGCGCCGACACGCGCTGGAAGTTCATGAGCGCGAAGGACGGCACGGCGTGCACGAACGGCGTGTTCGGCGACCCTGCGAGTGGCACCGTCAAGGCTTGTTACACGCGTCCCGACCCGACCGGCTGGTCACCCTCGACGAGCATGAGCTCCGATCCGTTCTTCTACGCCCGCGTCTCGGTCTGCGGCGTCGACGGCTCGGGCAACCTGACCGATCCGCGCATCAACCTCTGCGCGCGCTATCCGAGCGGCAACTACAAGCCGGTCGGCAACCTGCAGAAGTACAGCGACCGCGTGCGCGTCGCCGCCTTCGGCTACCTGATGGATAACGTCAACCCTGGCCAGCGCAACGGCGGCGTGCTGCGCGCACCGATGAAGTATGTCGGTCCAAAGGCATTCGACGCCAACTTCCAGCTCATCTCGGGCGCGAATCCGGAGCAGGAGTGGAACACCGATACGGGCATCTTCCTCGCCAATCCGAATTCCGCCAGCGAGGGCAAGAGTGGTGTCGCGAACTATCTGAACCAGTTCGGCCGCACCGGCGCGACCAAAGGCAACTACAAGACCTACGATCCGGTGGGCGAGCTCTACTACGAGGCGCTGCGCTACCTGCAGGGTCTGCCGCCGACATCGTCTGCGGTGAGCGGCGTGACCGACGCGATGAAGGACGGCTTCGCGACCTACACGACCTGGACCGACCCGCACCCCGCGGTCACCGGCATGACCGACTACTCATGCGTGCGCAACAACATCGTTGCGATCGGCGACGTGAACACCTGGAACGACAAGTATTTCCCGGGTAACACTCGCTCGGATTCGAACGATTCGACGCGCACCGCGAGCGACGCTGCGAACGAACCCGACTTCATGTGGTGGACCAAGGTGGTCGGCGCTTTCGAATCGAATCACACCGAGGTCAGCTATGTCGACGGCAAGGGCGTAACGCGCTCGGTGAGCAACCACAACCCGGCCAACACCGCGCGCTGGGGCATGGAGACCCAGGCGATAGGTGCCAGCGGCGCGTCCTACTACATGGCTGGTGCTGCCTACTGGGCGAACACGCATGACATCCGCGGCGCCAACTGGTCCGACGCCGACAAGCGTCGGCTCGGAATGCGCGTCACGACCTACGTGCTCGACGTGAACGAGTACGCGCAGCAGAGCGCGCATTCGGCGCACAAGCAGAACCAGTTCTACCTCGCCGCCAAGTACGGTGGCTTCAAGGACGCGAGCGGCACCGGCAACCCGTTCAAGGCCGCCGACGACAGCAACACGAACGACAATTGGGCGAGGGCGAGCGACCACACCGAACTCGACGCGAAGAACTACTACTTGTCGAGTTCGGCGCGCGGCGTGCTCGACGCGCTCGACAACATCTTCGCCAACATCGCGAAAGAGGCGAAC
Source organism: uncultured Ideonella sp. (assembly GCA_964628305.1). Lineage (GTDB taxonomy): Bacteria > Pseudomonadota > Gammaproteobacteria > Burkholderiales > Burkholderiaceae_C > CAIKUF01. The sequence goes on along the minus strand of CAZVNC010000089.1, from coordinate 2,738 downwards.
AGCATCGCCGGCGGCGCGATCTCGACCCAGCGCCTGACGGAGGTCGGCGGCTTCATCTTCCAGGCCCAGTTCGACCCTGCCGATTGGAGCGGCGACCTGATCCCCTATCCCGTGACGATGGTCGGCGACGACGACATCCAGATCGGTGACGCTGACTCTGCGCCGTGGACCGCTGCTACCGTGCTCGATGCAAGGGATCCGGCGACCCGCAAGATCTACGTCGGCAAGACGGCGCCGAACGCGTCGGCGGCGACCGAGTTCAAGTGGGCGAGCCTCGATGACGACGCCAAGAACTTCCTTCGTCTGCCGCCCGGAGGCGACACGCCGGACGCCGAGAGCGTCGGCGAGGATCGGCTCGACTTCGTGCGCGGCGTGCGCACGCAGGAGGCACCCAACGGCACGCTGCGCAAGCGCGGCAAGGTGCTCGGCGACATCGTCAATTCGGGCGTCGCCTACTCCGGCGCGCCGAGCCTGCGGATCAACGACGCGGGCTATGTGTCGGGCTTTGCCCAGACCTACAAGGATCGCGTGAAGACGCTCTTCGTCGGCGCCAACGACGGCATGCTGCACGCCTTCGACTCCGACAATGGCAACGAGCTGTTCGGCTACATACCGAGCTGGGTCGTGCCGCGCCTGAATGCGCTGTCTTCGACGACCTACCAGCACCAGACCTATGTCGATGCGAGCCCGGTCGTTGCCGAGGCGAAGGTCGGCTCGGCGTGGAAGACCGTGCTCGTCGGCGGCACCGGCGGCGGCGGCCAGGGCGTCTACGCGCTCGACGTGAGCGACCCGGCCGCGTTCGATGCGAGCAAGGTGATGTGGGAGTTCACCGACAAGGACGACGCCTCGCTCGGCAACGTGATCGGGCGTCCGGCGATCCTGAAGTTCAAGGACAGCGCGACGAGCTACAGGTACTACGCGATCGTCGCCGGCGGCGTCAACAACTACGTCGACGACGGCCGCTTCAGCACGACCGGCAAGCCGGCGATCTTCATCCTCGATCTGGACAAGGCGCCGAACGCGGCCTGGGTGCTGAACTCGAACTACTACAAGATCGAGCTGCCGATCGCCTCCACGACGATCGCATCGGGCGTCGCCAACTTCACGACGACGAGCGGCCTCGCCGACGAGACGAAGCTGCTGTTCGCAGGCGACTTGCAGGGCAATCTGTGGAAGCTCGATTTCACGAACAAGTACCCGGCCGACTGGACGCTTGCCAAACTGAGCTTCTACACGGACGGCAGCACGCCGATCCCGATGTACATCGCGAAGGACGGCTCGGCCAATCTGCAGCCGATCACGATGGCGCCGTATCTGGCCTACGGGCCGAACCGCACGCTGATCGTGGCGTTCGGCACCGGGAAGTACCTCGAGACGAGTGACAACGCCGGTCCGTTCAAGGCGCAGTCGGTCTACGCGCTGCTCGACAACAATCTGGCTACGCCCGATTCGGGGTCGCCCCTGAGCGCGATCGCCGGCCGTGGCCGGCTGCAGATGGCGACCGCGAGCACCGACGGCACGATCACGAACAGCGCATTCACCTGGGGGCGGCCGCTGAGCGACGGCGACACGGGCATGCGATCGGGCTGGTACTTCGACATGCCGAGTTCGGCATCGACCGGGGAGCGTCAGATCAGCAGCTTCACCGTGTTCGGCGACAAGGTTTATTCCGGCACCGTCATTCCGCCGGCAACGAGTTGCGAACTCGGCAGCGGGCGCAGCTACGAGCTCAACCTCTTCACCGGCACCGGATCGAGCATCACGTCGGACGTCGGCATCCTCGGCGAGCCGTTCGTGCTCGCGGTCGGCGAAGATGATCTGACGAAGAGCAACTCGGTCGACCAGGGCACGCGCACGACGACCGGGCGCATCGTGCTGCAGGGTTCCGGGTCGCTGAAGAACCTGAAGGGCACGACGGCCGTCGCGACGGTGTTCCGGATGAGCTGGCGCCAGATCAACAACTACGAGGAAGTGAGGGCGGCGCCATGACGCAACGCGCACCGCGCCTTGCGTGCCGCGGCTTCACGCTGATCGAGTTGATGATCACGGTCGCGATCGTCGGCATCCTGGCCGCGATCGCCTACCCGTCGTATCAGGATTCGGTGCGCAAGGGCAAGCGCGCCGAAGGCCGCACCGCGCTGATCGACTTCATGCAGCAACAGGAACGCTACCTGACGCAGACCGGCAGCTATTTGGAGGTCACGCCCGGCCAGACCGGCGTCGCGTTCAAGACCTTCTCCGGCGACAACGCGGCGAGCCCGGCCTACAAGATCGGCGCCGAGGCCTGCCCCGGCTCTCCGGCGCCTTCGCTGCGCGAATGCGTGCGCGTGTTTGCGGTGCCGCAGTTCACCGACGCCGATGTCGGCACCTTGCAAATCATGAGCACCGGGCCGCGCGATTGCACCGGCGACAAGCCGCAGTTGTGCTGGAAATGACGCAAGGCATCGTGCGCGACCCGAAGCGCCGCGCCGGCGGCTTCACGCTCATCGAGCTGCTGACGACGGTCGCGATCATCGTCGTCATCCTCACGCTCGCCGCGCCGAGCTTCACCGCCTTCCAGCGCAACTCCGAACTGACGGGTGTCGCCAACACGATGCTGTCGTCGCTTTCCGCGGCGCGCAGCGAGGCGATGAAGCGCGGGCGCAACACGCTCGTCGTGCCATCGGCGGATTGCTTGACCTGGGGTGATGACTGGACCAAGGGCTGGGTCGTGTTCGTCGACAACGACGCCTCGCAGA